>DATIDO010000741.1:0-10037 GCA_035456245.1 Polyangiaceae bacterium | reverse complement strand
GCCGACTCTAACAGCGGCCGATTTCTCCCGACCAGCTGGTGATTTCTCGGGCCATCGGCTAGCTCGAAACCATGCGAGGGGCGCTCGTCTTGCTCGGCCTCGTGTCGTGGCTCTGTGGCGGGTGCGGAGGGGCGACTCTCCCGGCCCCCGAGGCCGCGGCCCAGAGCTACGCGGATGCCGTCGAGCGCGGTGACGCGGAGGCGATGCGGGCGTTGCTCACCCAGCGCGGGAGAGAGGAGCTCGACGCGGCGACGGTCACGCGGCTCCTGAAGGAAAACCAGACCGAGCTGCGCGCTCGCGCCGGTGGCCTGAGGGATTGCATCGCTCATGGCACGTGCCCGAGCCAAGCCCGTGCGCAATTGCTCTTCGACGACGGAGTCGAAGTGGCGCTGGTCGGCGAGTCCGGGCAGTTCTGGATCGACGGAGCTGGCACGCTTCCGGCGCGGCCTTCGACGCCCGAGGCGGCTCTCGTGGAGCTGCGCTGGGCCCTTCGACGCGGCCGCCCCGAAGGGCTGATGGCGCTGCTGACCGACGAGCGGCGCCGGGCCATCCAGCTCGATCTGCGTACGCTCGACGAGGCCCTCGGTGAGCTCGAACTGGCGCTGATCGAGGTGCGAGGTGATCACGCCGAAGCGACGCTCAGCCACGGTGTGCGCGTCTCACTGCGGCGCGTGGCGGGCGCATGGCGCGTCGAGGAGTTTCCGTGAGTCGTCCCACCCGTCGCGACTGGTTGCTCGGTGTTTCGGCTTGGGGCGCCGCCTCGGCTGCGGGCCTGCGGGCTTCGCCTGCCGCTGCCTTCGCCGAACAAGGGGCCTTTCATGCGCGGCTGCTGGGCGTGCCCGGACGCGAGGTGCCGGAGGATGCGCGCACGGCCGCTTCGCGCTGGGCATTCGAGCTGGTGGAGCGCACCAGCGCCCCGGGACGTACCCTGGCCGAGGTGGTCGCGGTCGACGGGCCCGAGCTCTTGCAGGAGCCCTTCGTGGTCTGGGCTGGCAGCGAGGATCCGGGCCAGCTCGGGCGCACGGCGCAGCGACGCTTGGCCGAGTACCTGAGCTTGGGTGGGCTCTTGGTCGTCGACGATCGAGCGCCGGGCAACGGCGCCTTCCGTCGCGGGGTGCAGCGTGAAATGCAGCGCGTCTGGCCCGACGGTAGCGCGGTGCAGCTGCCGTCCAGTCACGTGCTCTACAAGAGCTACTACCTGCTCGAGCGGCCCTACGGGCGCGTCGAGGGCCCGCCTTCGATCTCGGCCATCTCCAAGGGGCGGTTCGCTCAGGTGCTGTTCCTCGAGCACGATTTGCTCGGCGCGCTGGCGCGTCAGGGGGATGGCTGGGCTCACGAGGTCACCCCGGGCGGCGCTGCCCAGCGTCGCATGGCGGTGCGCTTCGCCGTGAACATTGCCATGTACGTGCTCTGCTCGGACTACAAGGACGATCAGGTTCACGCTCCGTTCGTCATGCGGAGGCGCATGCGCGGCTGATGAATCAGGGGACGCTTCGCCTTTCCGCCGATCTGTCGGCGCTCGAACTCTCGTTGCTCGCCGCACTCGTGCTGCTCAGCTGGATCCTGCTGGCACTCGAGGTGCGGCGGCGCGGTGGCCGGGGCTTGCCGGTGCTGCTGAGCGGTGTGCTGGGGGTCGGGCTCCTGTCGCTGGCCGTCGCGCGTCCGGTGCGAGTGCGCGAGGGTGGGGTGGAGCGAGGGGCGCGAGTGGTGGCACTCGTGGATCGCTCGGAGCGGCTCCTCTTGCCGGGTGACACCGAGGAATCGCGCCGCGCGCTGGGCAAGCGCGCCGTGGAGGCGCTCCGTGAGCGCTTTCGTGGTCAGCGCTTGGAGGTGTGGTCTTTCGGGGACGGGGCGTTGGTCCCCGAGCGCGACGGCGCGCCCCCCAAAGGCGCTGCCCCGAACGGCACTACCCCGAACGGTGCATCCCCCAGCAGCGCGGCCCCACTCAGTGCGGCCAGTGATCTGATCGGGGCACTGGGCGAGGCAGCCCAGCTGCCCGGAGAGCGTCCAGCTGCCGTCGTGGTGTTGAGCGACGGACGTCTCTCGACGCCGGGTCCACTCGAAGGTGTTCCTTCGAGCGGTGGCGGCTCGTCGAGCGAAGCTGCCACCGTGCTCGGTCGCCATCCGACGGGCGTGCCTCTCCACACGGTGTCTCTGGCCTCACGGATCCCGCGGGATCGTTCGATCCGGGCAGTCCGCACGACCGGCAGCGCCGTGGCGCACCAGGCCTTTCCTCTGACGGTCGAGGCTGGCTGCGAGCCGACCGCGTGGTGCCACGACGCGGAGATCGTGGTGCGCGAGTTGCTCGAGCAGTCCGCGCCGCGCGAACTGGCGCGGGGTCGAGTCGAGTTCGCTCGGGGAGTGGGCGTGGTCGAGCTGAGCGTCACCGTCGAGCGAGCCGGGAGCCGCGTTCTCGAGGTGGCCATGGAGACGGCCGACGGCGACGAGGTACCCCAAAACGATCGAAAGCTGGTGCCCATCGAAGTGAGGCGGGATCGCACGCGTATCCTCCACGTCGCGGGGCGCCCCACCTACGACGTGCGGGCGCTACGGCTCTTCTTGAAGGCCGACGAGAGCATCGACTTGGTCACCTTCTTCATCCTGCGTACCCCGAACAGTCGGTCGGACGCGGTCGAAGGCGAACTTTCGCTCATCCCGTTCCCCGTCGACGAGCTCTTCACCGAACACCTCGCCAGCTTCGACGCCATCATCCTGCAGGACATCGACGCACGCGCTTACGGCCTGGCGCCCTATTTCCCGGCTCTCTCCGACTACGTGACGAAGGGCGGGGGGCTGATTCTGGTTGGTGGACCGGGGGCCTACGCGGGTGGAGGTTACGCCCACAGTCCGCTCGCCGAGGTGTTGCCGGTCGAGGTGCCGGCGAGCCCCGACGCTGTGGTGAAGAAGTCGTTCGAGCCGCGCTACACGGCCGCCGGTTTGGCAGCACCGATGCTGGCAGGCCTGCGAGACGCGCTCGGCACGCGTTTGCCCTGGCTCGAAGGAGCCAACCGCGTCGGCCCCGCGCGACCCGGAGCCTTCGTGCTCTGGGAGCATCCGGGCGTCGAGGTGACGGGCGCCGGACGCAGCGGACCGATGCCACTGCTCTCCTTGGGCGAGAGCGGCGATGGACGCTCCATCGCGCTCGGTATCGACGGCTCGCATTTGCTGCGCTTCGGCGAGCTGGGCGCGCGCGCTTCGGGTCGGGGCCACACGGCGCTGTGGGAGGGTCTGCTCGGCTGGCTCATGCGCGATCCGCGCTACGAGGCAGCCCAGCTACGAGGTCCCTCGCCGTGCTTCGCAGGCCATCCCTTCGAGCTGACGGTCACGCCGCTTCCCGACATGGCCGACGAGGTCACGATCAGCCTGGAGCGATTGGGTGACGCTGAGCCCTTGAGCGCTGAGCAAGCGGCGCCGCGCCGCGCGCAGGGCGCGCGCTCGGGGCGTCCCGTGGTCGTCTCCATGCCCGGACTGCCGACGGGGGCCTACGCCGCGCGCGCCCGGGTGGGCGAGGCACCTGCCGCTCGCTGGGTATTCGTGTGCGAGGAAGGCGGCGGCTCCTGGGCCGACAGTCGTCCCGATCCCGACCGCCTCCGCAAGCTGGCCGAGCTGAGTCACGGCCAAGCCGTGGATGCCGCCCACGTGGACGACTTGCCCTTGCCTGCCGCCGAGCGAGTGCTGGCCTTCAGTACGAGCCGGCCCCTCCTGCCCGATTGGGCTTGGGCTACACTCGCCACGGTGGCGATCGCAGCGCATTTCTGGCTCCGGCGCGCGGGAGGCTACGCGTGAGCCACGTTGCGGGAGGCCGGACCTCGCAGCGCCGCAGCGCGCGGCGCCAGACCTCGCAGCGCCAGACCTCGAAGCGCCGCATCGTGGCCCGGTTACTCGCTGCATGCGTGTGGCTCGCGCCTCTCGTTGCCGGAGGCTTCGCGTGGCCGAGCCAGCCGCAGCGCATCGCGCGGACGTTGAAGCAGGGAACACTCGAAGAGAAGCGCTTGGCCATGGCCGAGCTGCCCGCGCTGTCACCGGCGCAGTCTCGGGGTGTGCTCGGACTCGCCATGGCCGACGAGGACCGCGAGATCCGCTTGGCGGCGGCGCGCCATGCGCTGGCCTCTCGCTTGCCGGATTGGAACGAGGCCGTGGTGGCGTGGCTCGGCGAACCAGACGCCGAGCTGGTGCGGGCGGCGCTCGAGCTGTTGGCCCTGCGCCCGCCGACCGGCTCGGTCGCGCCGCTCGCTCGGGCTCTGGTGGCGCGGGACATCGAGGTTCGGCTGGCGGCACTGCGCGCGCTGGCCCGCGCCCAACCGGAGGCCGCAGTCGAGGCGTCGCAGGCGCTCGTTCCTGCGCTGGATGACGTCGAGCCGCGGGTGCGGGCCGAAGCGGTCGAGGCGCTCGGCAGGGTGGGTACGCCGAGCAGCGCCCTGGCCTTGGCGTTGCGCTTGGACGACGCCGATGTCCTGGTCCGTCGCCGTGCGGCGGTCGCGCTGGGCGTGCTGGGTGACGAGAGCACGGTGAGTGCGCTGATTGCAGCCACTCGAGATCGCGATCCGAGTGTGGTCGAGGCGGCGGCCACCGCGCTGGCTGCGACCGAATCGCCGGTCGCCCAGGCCGCGCTCGAGCGGCTGTTGGAGACGCGACCTTGGTCGCGGGTCCAAGACGCGGCGCTGGCATCGCGGCTCGCTTCGAGCCGGTCGCAGCCCACGCCTGCGTTGATCCGGGCGCTGGGTCGCCCCGAAGCTCGCCAGCGCATCTGGGAGTCCTGGGGCCCGCCTGCGGACAGCCCAGCGGTTCGACAGCCGGGCACCGCAGGCGACAGCTGGAGCGAACCCCTGCGAAGGTGTCTCGATCAGGCGGCGGCCGAAGAGCTGCGCGGCTGCGTGGGTGCGTGGGTGCGTCGGGGGTTGCCCAGTTCCGCGTTGTTCGCCGTGTCGCGCAGCGGGCGTCTCGCCGAGCCGGCGCTGCTCGACGAGCTCGCCGGTGGCGCACGCCCCGACGACGACGCCATCGTGTTCGCGTTGGAGCGGCTCCAGGTCGGCGATCCTGCCGCACGCGCGAGCGCTCGCCAGCTGCTCGCGCAGGTCGAAGATTGGGATCCGGCGCTCCGGGAGCCGCTGCGCGCGGCCGTGCGGGCTCCCGGGCTGGCCATGAGCGAGCGCGCCGAGCTGCTCTCGCTGCTCGCCGGCGACCGCACCGAGGCGACACTCGAGCTGGCCCGGTCGGTGAGCGCTGGCTCCTCGGGCGGAGCCGACGCAAGCGCCGAAGCGAGCGCCCTGGCCCGAGCGGCTGCGTTCGTTTTGGTTCGCGCGCGCAAGAGCGGCGCCGAGGCCGTCCAGCTCTTGGGCGACCGGCGCTTGGCTGGCGTGGTCGCCGTCGAGCTGGCTCGCGATTTGGACGACGCGACAGCTCTCGCTTTGCTCGAGGACTACGGCAGCAAGAGTTCGAGCGAGCGGGAGGCGCGGCGGCGGGCGCTCTCGGGCCTGTCGCGGGATGCATCCGCGGCCACCGTGACGGCACTGGAGTCGGCGGCGCGAGGGAGCCGCAACTCGGAGGCCGAGGAGCTGTGGGGGCTTTTGGCCGGACTCGAACGCGCCGACGCGGTGCTGCTGCGACGGGTAGCCGAAGCGGGGCGCGGCGAGCGACGCTGGTTGGTGAGCTGGGCGGGCTGGCGCACCTCGCCAGCCCTGGCGCGCGCGCTAGCGGCCGATGCGGACCTGGACGTGCGCGCGCTGGCCATCTTGGCGCTCGCGCGCTTCGGGGAGCGGGCACCGGTGGTGGCAACAGTGGTGGCAACAGAGTCGCGTCGTCTGCGTTGGGCCAGGCTCTGGGCCGATATTCGGCTGGCCACTGGCGGGCAGGGCTCCGGCGCGGCCGAAGGAGCGGCCGACTTGGATCGCCGAGTGACCGCGCTCCTCGAACAGCCCGATCCGACCGGACGCGCGCTCGCCGTGGTTTGGCTGTCGCGCCGCACAACCCCCGATTCCACCCGCACCCTCGAGCGCGTCTTGGCGGCGGACGAGCATCCGCTGGTGCGTCGCCTGGCGGCGCGTGCCTTGGGCTCTCGTGGTCCCTCTCGCGCGCTGCGCGCTTGCTCGGCCTACGAAGTCGATGAAGACGTCGCGCGCGCCTGTCGGTTCACGACGACCGCGCCAGCCCAAGCGGCGCGAGCAGCCCAAACAGCACAGGCGTCGCGGGCGCGCCCGCTCGTCGATCAGGACGGGACCGTCCTGACGGCGCGGCCTCTGGCCCTGCTGGTCGCCGACGGGCTCGACTTCGCGATCACGAGCGAGCACGGCAGCGTCGTACTCCCGTCCGTCGACACCGAGTTGCTCGAGCCGAACCTGGCCTTCTGAGCCGTCACTCGGGACGCGTGGCGATCACCTCGCGCAGGAGGAACTCGCCGTCACGCTTGACGAACGCCAGGCGCAGCGTGCGTTCTCCGTCCCACTCGCGATCGCCCAAGTCGACGCGCACCTGCGCGACGACCTCGGGCGGAGAGACTTTCACGTCCAAATCGAGCACGTCGACCTGGAAGGCCGAACGCGTCAGCACGAGCGGGGCCGCGGCGCGGGCCAACTCGGCGGCCGTGCTCGGTAGCGTGCCTCCGGCCTCGGGGACGACGATGTGGACGGGCTCCGCCACCGTTTCCGACAGGCAGCGCTCGACGTGCGCCACGTAGGGGAGGAGCGAGGGCGCCGGGGTATCGAAGCCAGGGCAGGCCAGCACCGCCAACGTGGCGCGCCGCAGTCGCTCCTCCTCACTGGCCGGCCAGAACAGCGCCGCCGAAATGGCCAGCAGGCCCAGAGCGGCCAGCGCGGCGACGAGCACGGGTCGGGACTGCATGATCCACTTGTAGCGCCAATTCGCTCGGGTGGCGTGGTCCCCCCCTTTCTTGTATGTGCGGGCCATGATCCCCCGGCTGGGAACAGGCGAGCATCTTCCGGAAATCTACCGCGCCTATCTCGATCGGCTGCGGAACGAGGGCTTTGCCGGTGAGATCCGGAGCGACTACGCGACGCGACTGGTCACGGCGACCGACAACAGCGTCTACCAGATCATGCCGCAAGCCGTGCTCTACCCGAAGCACGAGGCCGATCTGGTGTTGGCCCTCGGCCTGGCGCACCGCAGCGAGTTTCGCCACGTCAAGCTGAGCCCTCGCGGCGGCGGGACCGGTACCAACGGTCAGTCGTTGTGCGACGGCGTGATCCTCGATCTGTCTCGCCACTTCCGCACCATCCTCGAGATCGCGCCGGAGTCCGGCTTTGCTCGTGTCCAGCCCGGCGTGGTGCTCGATCAGCTCAACACGGCCGTCTCTCCGCACGGAGTCTTCTTCGCTCCCGAGTTGTCGCCGGCCAACCGCGCCACCTTGGGTGGAATGATCAACACCGACGCGTCGGGCAAGGGGTCTCGCATCTACGGCAAGACCAGCGACCACGTTCTGGAGCTGCGCTGCGTGCTCATGGACGGCTCGGTCCTGACCACCCGCCCGATCACGCGGGAAGAGCTGGAGCGCGAGTCCGCTCGTCCGGACATGGTTGGCCAGATCCACCGCGAAGTGCGGCGGGTCCTGGAGCGCAGCCGCGAGCGCATCCGTACCGAGCTGCCTCGGTTGAAGCGCTTCTTGACCGGCTACGATCTGGCGCACATCGAGCGCGAAGACGGACTCTTCGACCTGTCGCGCCTGATCACGGGCTCCGAGGGCACGCTGGCCATCGTCACCGAGGCCAAGCTGAAGCTCACGCCCAAGCCCAAGTACAAGAAGCTCGTAGCCATCCGCTACCACCAGTTCGACGACGCACTGCGCGCCGCCGGACGGCTCGTGTCGACCAACCCGGCCGCGATCGAGACCATCGACGACACCATCGTCCACCTCGCCCAGGGAAATGTGATGTGGCACGCCGTGGCCCATCTGGTCACCGCCACGGGCGAGCCCTCGCTCGCCGCCATCAATCTGGTGCAGTACGAGTCCCACGACGCCACCGTGGTGGACGAGAAGATCCGCGAGCTGGAGGCCCTGCTGGACGCCGAGCGCGGCCAACCCGGGCACTCGACCGGCTACACCACGGCCGTGGCGGCCCAGGACATCGCGGCGCTGTGGCGCCTGCGCGAGAGCGGCGTGGGCCTGCTCGGCAATGCCCCCGGGCCGCGCCGCCCCGTGCCTTTCGTCGAAGACACGGCCGTCCCGCCCGAGCGCCTGGCCGACTACATCCGCGAGTTCCGTGCGCTGCTCGACTCCCACGGTCTGCGCTACGGCATGTTCGGGCACGTCGACGTGGGCTGCCTCCACGTTCGTCCGGCGCTCGACGTCCGCGACCCCGAAGACGAAGAGCTGCTGCACCACATCAGCGATCAGGTGGTCGAGCTGGTGAAGAAGTACGGCGGCGTGCTGTGGGGCGAACACGGCCGAGGCTACCGCAGCCAGTACACCCCGACCTTCTTCGGTCCTGAGCTCTACGAGGAGCTGCGGGTCGTGAAGGGGACCTTCGATCCCCACAACCAGCTGAACCCGGGCAAGCTGGCCACGCCCAGCAAGAGCGGTGAGCGCCTGGTGAGCCTGCGGGCCTCCAAGCGCGGCACGTTCGATCGGCAGATCCCCGCGCCGGTGCAGGCGAAGTACGAGGTGTCGATCGCCTGCAACGGCAACGGCGCTTGCTTCGATTGGAACCCGGACTCGGTGATGTGTCCGTCGTCCAAGGTCACCCACGACCGGATTCACTCCCCCAAGGGCCGCGCGGGAATCCTGCGCGAGTGGCTCCGTTTGGCCACGGCGCAGGGTCACGACGCCGCGACGCTGGAGCGCGAGCGCGCGCCCGAGCTGGAGCTGCTGTCCAGCCGCGCCGACGATCCGTCCGACTTCTCCCACGAAGTCTACGACGCGATGAGCGGCTGCCTGGCCTGCAAGGCCTGCGCCACGCATTGCCCGATCAAGGTCGACGTGCCGACGCTGCGCGCCGAATTCCTGGAGCAGTATCACACGCGCTACCGCCGGCCGCTGAAGGACTACTTCACCGCTGCGCTCGAGACGCTGCTGCGAGTGCTCGTGCTCTGGCCGCGCCTGTCCAACTGGTTCATGTCGATCGCTCCGAGCCGCGCGCTCCTGCGCTGGGTGGGCTTGGTCGACACGCCGCCGTTGGCCGAGCGTACGCTGGCTCGCGGTCTCGCCGAGCGCGGCGCCGAGCGCTTCGATCTGGCTCGACTCGCGGCGCTCTCGCCCGAGGAGAAGGCCCGCACGGTCGTCGTGGTGCAGGACGCCTTCACCACGTTCTACGAACCCGGTGTGGCGCTATCGGCCTACGACGTCCTCACCAAGCTGGGGCGGCGCGTGGTGTTCGCGCCCTTCCGCGAGAACGGCAAGGCCCTGCACATCAAGGGCTTCCTGCATTGGTTCCGCCGTCTCGCGCGGCGCAACAGTGACATGCTCCGCGAGGTAGCGGCGCTCGGCGTGCCGTTGATCGGTCTGGAACCGGCAGTGACGCTCACCTACCGCGACGAGTACCCGCACGAGCTGGGAGCCGAAGCCAAGGAGTATCGGGTCGAGCTGCTCCAGGAGTACCTGAGCCGCTGGTTCGCCGCCGAGCCGCCGACGGCGCGCGGCGCCGGCACCTACCGCCTGTTCGGGCACTGCACGGAGCGCACCGCGTCACCGCGCTCGCAGTTGGAGTGGCAGAAGGTGTTCGGCGCGCTCGGCGCGGAGCTCGCGCTCGAGAACACGGGTTGCTGCGGGATGTGCGGCGTCTTCGGCCACGAGGCGGAGCACTACGAGGAGTCGAAGGGCGTCTTCGCCATGAGCTGGGAGCCCAAGCTTCCTGCGGACGATTCCGGGCGCAAGGCCGTGCTGGCGACGGGTCATTCTTGCCGCAGTCAGGTCAAGCGCTTCGGGGGTTTCGTGCCGAAGCACCCGATCGAAGCGCTGGCCGCAGCGCTCGACTGAAGTCGGTCGAACCGCCCAAGAGAAAAGCCCGAGTCGCTGTCGACTCGGGCCTTTTCTTTCGGGGCGCGAAGCGCGCGTCCTATAGCGAACGAGCGAAGTAGCGCCGCACCCC
>DATIDO010000740.1:0-12760 GCA_035456245.1 Polyangiaceae bacterium | reverse complement strand
GGTGCCGAGGAGCGACAGGCGCTGGCTCGCATGGTCGACGCCGCCCTGAACCGCATGCTCCACGACCCGACGGTGTTCTTGCGTGATCAGGCGGCGACGCGTGGCGTGGACGCCGAGGAGTCGGCGCGGGTGCTGGTTGCCGCTTTCCGACTGGACGAGCCGACCCCGACGGGGGCGTCTTCTCCGTCGCTCTCGCCCCCGGCGGAAGTCGCGGCCGAGCGTGGGGACGAGGAACTGGAATGAAAGACCGACGAGTCGTGGTGGCCACTCGCAAGAGCGAGTTGGCCTTGGCCCAGTGTCGCGCGTTCGTGGCGCAACTCGCAGCTCGATTTCCCGAGCTCGAGCTGGACGAGCTGCAGGTGGTGACCACCGGCGATCGCATCGTCGATCGGCCGCTGTCCGAGGTGGGTGGCAAGGGACTGTTCCTCAAGGAGATCGAGGAAGCCCTGCTCGATGGCAGCGCCCGTTTGGCCGTCCATTCGCTCAAGGACGTGCCTCCGGAGCTTCACCCGGGCCTGGCCATCGTGTGCGTTCCGGAGCGTGAGGATCCGCGAGACGTCCTGATTACGGCCGAGGGCGTGACCTTGGACGAGCTGCCCCAGGGGGCTCGGCTCGGCACCTCGTCGCTGCGTCGGGGGATCCAGCTGCTGGAGCGGCGCCCCGATCTCCGCGTGGAGTCGATTCGAGGCAACGTCGGCACCCGCGTGCGCAAGTGTCTGGAGGGCGTGGTGGACGCTACCGTGTTGGCGCGCGCCGGACTCAACCGCTTGGGAGCCGACGTGCGTGGATGGACCATCCCCATCGAGCAGTCCTTGCCGGCCGTCGGCCAGGGCGCGCTCGGCATCGAGGTGCGCAGTGACGATCAGGAGCTGATCGATTGTCTGCGAGCGCTCGACCACGAGGAGACCCGCCGTGCGGTGGAGGTCGAGCGCGGAGTGATGGCGGCCGTGGAGGGCGACTGCAAGACGCCCGTGGCTGCCTACGCGGTGCGTGATGGGGATCGGGTTTGGGTGCGGGGGATGCTTTCCGTTCCTTGGCAGCCCGGTCACGTGCCGACCTCCGGGGCACCGGTCGTGCGGCTCGAGGAGCGAGCCCCCTGGCCGAACGACGTCGAGCAGGCGCACGCCATCGGACGCCAGCTCGGCGAGCGACTCCGCGCGGCGCTGGCGCAGAGCTAGAATATTGCGTTCTGGGCGGGAGAAGTGCTCGCCCCAGGACCTCGAGCGCGGCGAAATCGTGCGGCGAATGGCCGTGTGGGGCGGCCGAGCTTTCGTGTAAAGTCCGCGCCATGCTCCAACCGACCTGGATCCGTTCGGCCCTCGTGCTGGGCTTGGCTACTACCCTTTCGCTCGGTGCCGTCGCGTGCGGCGGCGGCAACCAGCCTGGCGTGAAGACGGCGCAGGTATCGCCGTCGGCCATGCCGGACGGCGGCCAGTGGCCGGGCGTCTACTACAATCAGGTGTACGGGTTCCTCCACATCACCGAGACCAGCGGCGCCATCCAAGGCGCGTGGCGCAACGCCAACGGTGACAAGTGGGGCGAGCTGTACGGCGAGTCCGAGGGCGACCTCATTCGCTTCACCTGGAAGGAGCACAAGATTGGCGTCGTGGGTCCGCAGGCGACCAGCGAGGGCAAGGGCTACTTCAAGTACACCATCCCCAAGGCTGGTGAGGCACACGAGCTGCAGGGCGAGTGGGGCCTGGGTGAGAGCGACGCCGGCAACAGCTGGAACTGTGTGAAGCAGCAGAACCAGGAGCCGGATCCCAAGAGCGTGCGTCCCGACGAGATGGAGAGCCGCGTCGGTGCCGAAGGCTTCGACGGCGCAGGCGGCGACAAGAAGGTGAACGACGAGGGCGAGAAGGCCCCCGAAGAAGCACCCAAGGGCAAGTGACCCGCGGCCCTCGTCGAGGGGGGCCCCACGAACGAGGCCGGAGCCAGGAGGTTCCGGCCTTTTTCTTTTCTGCCGCCTGGACGGGGCGCCGCAGCGCCGCCGCCCGGATGGGCCGCGCTCGGCCTCGCGTTGACAAGCCGGCTCCCAGCTAGGATGGAGCCCCTCGAACCTCAGGAGACAACCAGAGTGCCCGGCGTCGCCAGTCCAGGAATCCAGTTCGACGAGCCCCCCATTTTCGAGCGCGGTGCGCCCGGTCGCTCCGCCGTTTCGCTCGAGCCGCTCGACGTACCGGCCATCGATCCGAGCCTCGCCTTCGGCGAGCTGAGCCGCAGCCAAAAGGCCGAGTTCCCCGAGGTGAGTGAGCCCGAGGCGTTCCGCCATTTCGTGCGGCTCAGCCAGTGGAACTTCTCCATCGACACTCAGTTCTATCCGCTCGGCTCGTGCACCATGAAGCACAACCCGAAGGTGAACGAGTGGGCCGCGCGCTTGCCCGGCTTCGCGGGGCTCCACCCGCTCACGCCCGCGCACCTGGCGCAGGGCGCGCTCGAGGTCATGGTCCGCCTGCAGGAGCTGTTGGCCGAGATCGTGGGCCTGGACGAGGTGAACCTGCAGCCCGCGGCTGGCGCTCAAGGTGAGCTGACCGGCCTGATGATGATCTGCGCCCACCACCAGGCGCAGGGCCGCGCGCCCCGGAAGATGCTCATCCCCGAGAGCGCGCACGGCACCAACCCTGCTTCTTGCGCGCTCAACGGGTTGCAGGCCGTGGCCTTCCCCGCGGGCCCCGGCGGGATCGTCGAGGTCGAGGTGGTCGCGCGCGCCCTCGAGGCCGCTGGCGACGACGTCGCCGGCCTGATGATCACCAACCCCAACACGCTCGGCCTGTACGAGTCGGCGTTGCCGACCATCGCCCGCATGGTCCACGACAAGGGCGGCTTGGTGTACGGCGACGGTGCGAACCTGAACGCCGTGATGGCCAAGGCCCGCCCCGGCGACGCCGGCGTCGACGTCATGCAGTTCAACCTGCACAAGACGTTCACGACTCCGCACGGCGGCGGTGGCCCTGGCTCGGGCCCCGTGGCTTTCCGCAAGACGCTCTCGCCCTACCAGCCCGGCCCCGTGCCGGTGCGTACCGCCGATGGCTTCGCGCTCGACTCGAACCGCCCTCACAGTGTCGGCCGAGTCCGCTCGTTCTACGGCAACTTCGGCATGATGGTGCGGGCCTACACCTACATCCGCGAGCTCGGTGCCGTCGGTTTGCGTGAGGTCAGCGAGCTCGCCGTTCTGAACGCCAACTACGTGGCGGCTCGCCTGCGCGGGCTCCTGCCGCTCGGCTTCGAGACGCCCTCGCTCCACGAGGCCGTCTTCACCGATCGCGCGCTGGAGCAGCAGACGGGCATCAAGACGCTCGACATCGCCAAGCGACTGATCGACTACGGCTTCCACCCGCCGACCGTCTATTTCCCGCTCGTCGTGCGCGGCGCCATGATGATTGAGCCGACCGAGACGGAGACGAAGCAGACTCTCGATCAGTTCGTCGATGCGCTGCACGCCATCGTGCGTGAAGCGGAGACCGATCCCGACATCCTGCGCTCTGCCCCCCACTTGGCGCGCATGGGACGACTCGACGAGGCCCGCGCGGCGCGCAAGCCGCGCCTGCGTTGGACGCGCGAGGGCGCCGTCGACTGATTCGTTCCGCGTAACGAGTTACTCGGCCGACATCTCGAAACTTGCGTCGGCACATGCGCGGGCTCAAGTTGAAGGTAGTGAGAGCGCACGCAACCGCGAGCTGGATCACCTTGTTGTGTCTCGTGGCGTGTGGGCAGTCCGAGCCGATACCGACTGACCACACCGCCGGGGCGGAGCCCGCCCCCAGCGCCAACGAACCGCCTGCACCCCACGGCCCCGTCGAAGTGGCGCCCGAGGGGGCGCCGCCGCACGACGAAGACACCCCGGAGCCGGCTCTCTCGGATGCTCAGGAGCCCGTCGCCGCCGTCGAATGCGAGCACCGCATCGACGAGGCGCGTCGGCAGTTCGCCTACCCGGGCGTACCCCGACTGGAGAAGCGTCGGGCTCGCTTGCTCGCTCGAGCCAAGTCGGAGCCCGTCGTATTCATCGAGGAGCCGCGCTTCACCGGCGAGGTGTCTCTGGGGGTGCAGATCCACCGCAAGCGCCTGCTCGTCCCCGAACCTCGCCAGGTCGTGCTCGAGCTGCTCAAGCTGTATCACAAGCGCCCCGAGCTCAGGCAGCTGTTCCTGCGGGACGGCTACCTCTACCTGGACGAGCCGGGCGCTGCCCACGAGCTCTCGTTGCGCGCCTCGCTCGAGAACATGTTCAGCGAGCCGCGCCTCCAGCTGCTGCGTGGCTCCGAGCTGTACACGCTCGAGCGGGATGCCCGTGGAACGTACCGCCACGTCGACGGCGCGAATGCAGGACAGAAGGCCTTCATCCTCCTGTTCGATCGGGTCTGGGTGGAAGGTGAGACGCTGGGGCCGCCCCTTCATGTCGACATCCGCGAGCTAGCCAATCTGGAAGGCTTCGATTCGGTGCGCATCGACTACCTGGGCGACGAGGCCTTGGTTGCCGATTTGCGCTTCGAGGACGAATGGGTGCCGGCCTTGATCGGGCGCAAGGGCGTCGAGCTCGAGCTGCAATGCCTGGTCATCGACAGCCAAGACGAGGCTCGCGTAGGCCGAGCGCGCGACCACGCCCACCGCCGCGCTGCGGTGCTGCGCGCCCTGCGACGAGCGATCGTCGCGCAGGTGCGCGCGGGGTTGCCCTTCGACGAACCCAAGTCCGAGCGGGGTCAGCAGGACGGCGAGCTGCGGCTGCGCTGGGAGCAGGCCTATCTGGCCGGCAAGACCAAGTTCACCTTCAACAAGGACAGCTACGACGTCTTCGACAAGAATGGCGTGCCGATGACGCCCCAAGTGTGCGTCGACTTCATCACGGAGACTCTGGAGAAGGCCAGCGGCATGGGCTTCGCCTCGCGCGGGAAACCCCCGCACAAAATCATGGGCGCGCTCGATTTCGACGAGCTGCTCGAAGGCCAACGTCGTCGCGAGAGTGCGCTACGCAACTACGCGCGTTCCAATCCCAACCGCCTGTCCATCCTCGACTATCCGGAGAAGGAGTGGGTCCGCTACGAGAACAATCCGGGCTTCTTCCGCTTCGTCGAGGAGCACAAGGACGACCTGCGCGCGGGTGACATCGTGGTGATCCGCGGCCGCGCCGCCTGGGACCACTACGAAGAGCTGCACACCCATACGTTCTACGTCTACGAGACCGATCCGCTGACCGGCATGCCGATCTTGCTGGCCGGAAACGCGGGCAAGCCGCGCATTGTCACCTGGGACCAGGAGATGGCCCGCGCACCCAAGCGGACCATTCAGCATCGCATCCGCCCCAACATGGAGTGGCTCTACGAGCACGTCGTGTTGCGTGAGCCGCTGCGCGGGGAGCGCTGGGCCACGCCGCTGGTAGTCTACGAGCAATAGGGCGACGTAGAGGCGGCGTCGTAGAGACGGCGTCGTAGAGACGGCCTCGTAGCAACAGAGCGCCGTAGAGACGGCGCCGTAGCGATAGAGCGCCGTAGAGGAGACAGCTCAGGCCGACGGGATCTCGCGCCGGATGGCCGGCACGGAGATGTCGGTCTCGCTCGTGGGTTCCGGCTCCCAACGAGGGAATGGATCGGGCAGCTGCGTCCAACCCACCGGACCGATCTGCATCTCGTAGGTGTCGAGCAGGCAGGCATCGAGCCGGGCGCGGATCGAGCGCTCGTCCAGGTTCTGTCCGATGATCACGATCTCCTGCCGGCGATCGCCGTAGGGACCACGGAACTCGGCGCGGATCGCCGAGCGCACCGACTCGTCGTCGGGCCAAAGCGTCTCGGGCACGCTGCTCCACCAGCGCCCGGCGCTCTGATGGCTGCAGGCCGAGCCGGCCTGCGACCACAGGCCCGACTCGTTCATGCGAGTGGCCAGCCAGAACAGGCCCTTGCTGCGCATGACGCCCGGCCACTCCTCGTTGAGGCAGTGCCAGAGGCGCTCGGCGTGGAACGGACGGCGCGCGCGGTAGACGAAGCTGGTGATGCCCAACGCGTCGTGAAGCGCCGGCTCGCGAAAGCGAATGTCGGTGGGCGTCTCGGCCTGCGCAGCGTCGAACAGACCCGTACCGCCGGGCCCGGCGCCCAACAGCTCGTCCACGTCGACGCGCGAGAACATCGTGGTGATGATCTTGGCCTCGGGGTTCAAGCAGCCCAGCAGGCGCTCGAGGCGCGCGAGCTCCTCGGGGCTCACCAGATCGGCCTTGTTCAACACGATGACGTTGGCGAACTCCACCTGCTCGGCCAGCAGATCGGCCAGCGTGCGGTTGTCGAGTGCATCGGTCGCCAAGCCGAGTTGGACCAAGTCTTCGGCCCGCTCCCAGTCATTCAGGAAGTTGCGCGCGTCCACCACGGTCACCATGGCGTCGATGTGCGCCAGATGATCCAGGAGCTCGCCGTCGGCCGTCTCCTGATCGAAGGCCATGGCGATGGGCAGCGGCTCGGCCACGCCCGTGGCCTCCACGACGAGGTGATCGAAGCGGCGCCCCTGCGGGGTCGCCTGGGCCAGCTTCGCTACCTCGGCGACGAACTCGTCCCGCAGAGAGCAACAAATGCAGCCGTTGTGCAGTTCGACGAAACCGTCCCGCACGAACTTCACAGCCGTGCGACCAGCCTTCAGCTGAATCGCGTCGAAGTTCAGCTCGGCCATGTCGTTGACCAGCACCGCGAGCCGGCGACCGCCCGAATGCTGCAACAAGTGGTTGAGCAGCGTGGTCTTTCCCGCCCCTAGAAACCCCGACAAAACCGTGACTGGAAGTGGAGGCATCAGTTGTTCGTCTCGGGGCGGCCCAAGACATTTCGAACACTATCACGCCCCCTCGGTTGTGCAATTCGAATCCGGGAGCGCTGCCGCGCTCGTCGGAGCAGTACTGTGCCAGGCGTGGCACTGCCGCGTGCGTGCAGCTTTTCAGCGCAACACGAAGCTGGTGCCGTCGAACTCGTAGCGCCGTGACGTGAATTTACCCCAGGGCAGGAGCAACGGCTCGAGGCCACCTGCGGCGCTCGTGTCCTCGGGGAAGGGGTAGGTCCTTTGAGTCCAACCGATGGCGCGCAGCGGGGTCGCGACAATGGCGAAACCTCGCGCGGTGGGGCTGAAGCGCAACCCGCCGACGAGCCGATCGCTGCCGAGGGCACGGCCGGTCTCGATGGCGAAAAGGCGTGCGACGTTGCCGTCGCGCACGCCGTAGACGAACAGCGCCTGCCGCTCCACGGTCCCACTGCCCAGCTCCTTGCTGGCTTGGGCGGGGAGCACCGCATGAACGAGAATTTCGGCCTTTCCATCGCCGGTGAGGTCGCGAGCGGTGACGGCCAGCACGTCCTTGGCATCCTTCACGCCGACCGTGATCGACGAGTAGCCGGCACCACCCTTGAAGCCAGCGCCGAAGACCACGATGTCCTTGTCGTGCACCAGAACGCGCTCGCTCCGAGTGTCCTCGGCCACGTCCGTAACGAAGTCGAAACGTGGCTTCTTGTTTCCGACGCCGCGATCCTTTCGGTACAGGCCGTATACGCGGTCGAGCAGCTCGTCGGCCGTGGGCGGGCGCGGGGGCGGCGGGGCCTTCACTGCGGGTGCTGCCGCGGCAGCACCCGCAGCATGGTGCGACTTGATCTTGGGTTCGAAGGGCTTCTCCTCGAGCAGCGCGAGGCCGGTGCCCTTCCAGGCGTAGGTCCGTGAGCCGACCTTCTCCCACGGCAGGAGCGCGGAGAAGACGCCGCCTCCGAAGGTGGGCTCGCGGAAGTTGTCGGGCGTGAAGCCGCTCGACTTGCCTTGCGACACCGTGAGCCGAGCGTCTTTGCCCTGGCCGCGAATTTCGAAGCCGTTCTCGATGCTGCCTTCGGCCGTGGTGATGGCGACTTCCTGAGCGAAGATCAGCTGGGGCGCACCGTCCGCATCGAGGCGCAGCACCTGCACGATCTCGCGGCGCGACTGGGCGGTGCCCAGACGCTTGCCGATTACGATTTCCGCCTTGCCGTCACCGTTGACGTCGACGAGTGAGAGGCGCGTCACGCCATCGGCGTGCTCGACCTCCAGCTCGTTGAAGTAGAACTGCTTGCCGTCGCGATAGCCGGGGCCGGTGATCGACAGGAAGTGATCGTAGAGCGCCACGCGCTCCAGTCGGCCGTCGCCGTACACGTCGCCGAGCAGATCACGTGCGGGCGTCACCGAGAGATGGCGCGGTTCGAGCAAGGCCTGAATCAGCCCGCTCTCCGAGGCCAGTGGGAGGCTCGGCATCCGCGCTCCCTGCGCGCGACTGGTGGCTGCCACACCGCGCACCTGACCGGGCGAGCGCGCGTCGGTGTAGGCGACCTTCCCGCGCAGGCCCACGCGAATCGTCGAGGCCTCGGGCAAGGCGCTCCAAGGGATCTGCGCCTCGAGCACCAGGCCCTTGGCGTCCGCAGCCTCGATGGCTTGCGAGTCGCTCGAGACCTTGCCGTCCACCTTCACGACGCCCGGCAGCTTCCCGGGCAGACCGGGGAACACGTCGACGCGGTGGGTCGTGCCATTCGCTCCGCGCGCGCTCGGGAAGAAGAGCTCGAGCGTCAGGTGGTCCTCGGCCTCGCCGGCACCAGCCGTGCGCGCGATCTGGGTGTCTTGCACCTTGGCGGCGACGTAGAGGTTCGTGTCGTCGTAGCCGATCAGCACCTCGCCCTCGGGCGCGCTTCCGCTGACCTTCTCTTCGAGACGCGCGAAGCCTCCTGGCCATTCGAGCAGGGCACCATCGAGCCGCATCTTCTTTCCGGCCAGGGGCTCGAGCGGCAGGTAGTCTGCCGCCACGGCCGAGCTGCCGAGTAGCGCGACGGCCGCGAACAGTCGGCTGGCCAGGCGGGGGGCAAATGGGCTCCGGAGCGAGAGGGGGCGCATGTTGGCGCGCAGGCTAACACGGACCGGCGCGTGGGAGGGCGGGCCGGGGCTGGAGCTGCGGGGGCGGTGGGGCAGGGAGGGCTGGTTCCCGAGTTGACCGAGCCCGGAGCCGGAAGTAATAGCAGCCATGTTCCAGCCAGGTCTGCGCGAGTGCCTCACTTTCGATGACGTCCTCCTGGTGCCGGCGGCGAGCGAAGTGCTCCCCGTCGACGTGGATGTCCGGTCGCGCCTCACTCGAGGCATTACCCTGAACACCCCCATCGTCAGCGCGGCGATGGACAGCGTCACCGAGGCTCGCCTGGCAGTCGCCATGGCGCGCGAGGGTGGCCTCGGCATCCTGCACAAGAACCTGCCCATCGAGGAGCAGGCCCGCGAAGTCGCGGCCGTGAAGCGCGCAGAGAGCGGCATCATCTTCGAGCCCGTGACCATCGAGCCCGAGAGCTCGCTGCGCGACGCGCTCGCCGTGATGCGTCAACACAACGTCTCGGGCGTGCCGGTGGTGAAGGGCAACCGCCCGGTCGGCATCCTGACTTCGCGCGACATCCGCTTCGAGAAGAACCTGGATCAGCCGGTGAGCGTGCTGATGACCAAGGAGTTGGTCACCGTCGCTCCCGACGTGCGCACCGAGCGCGCACGCGAGCTGCTGCACGAGCACCGCATCGAGAAGCTGCTGGTGGTCGAGGACGGTCGCCTGGCAGGCCTGATCACCATCAAGGATCTGATGGCCGCCGAGCGCAATCCGCGCGCGGTGAAGGACGAGCACGGTCGACTGCTGGTTGGTGCGGCGATCGGTCCGGGCAAGGATCGCCAGGAGCGTGCCGAGGCGCTGGTCGAGGCGGGCGTGGACGTCATCTGCGTCGATACCGCTCACGGTCACCACATCGGCGTTGCCCAGACGGTGCGCGAGCTCCGCGTTCGCTACCCCAAGCTGCAGATCATCGCGGGCAACGTGGCGACGGCCGAAGCGACCAAGGCGTTGATCGACGCCGGCGCCGACGCGGTGAAGGTCGGCATCGGTCCCGGCAGTATCTGCACCACGCGCGTCGTCGCGGGTGTGGGCGTGCCGCAGATCACGGCCATCGCCGACTGCGCAGAGGAGGCCGAAAAGCACGGCGTCCCCGTGATTGGTGACGGCGGCATCAAGTTCTCGGGCGATCTGGCCAAGGCCATCGCGGCCGGAGCATCCACCGTGATGATCGGTTCGTTGTTCGCTGGCACCGACGAGGCGCCGGGCGACATGGTTCTGTACCAGGGCCGCAGCTACAAGGTGTACCGCGGCATGGGCTCGATCGGTGCCATGAAGAAGGGCAGCCGCGATCGCTACGGCCAGGGCGGGACGGCCGACGAGAAGTTGGTGCCCGAGGGCATCGAGGGGCGCGTGCCGCACCGCGGTTCGCTCTCGCAGGTTCTCTTGCAGCTCGTCGGTGGTCTGCGCGCCGCCATGGGCTACACCGGCTCGGCCAACGTCGAGGCGCTGCGCAAGGGCGCGCGCTTCGTGCGCATGTCGGGGCAGGGCCTACGCGAGAGCCACGTGCACGACGTGATCATCACCGAGGAAGCCCCGAACTATCACGTGTGAGGGTCGGAGCCGCGGCGCCTGCCCATGGCGGCGCCTGGCCGATGGCGCCGCCTGCCCATGCGCCGACGCAGCCGCGGACCGTCCGCTCTCCCCCGCAGCCGCGCGCGCGGAAAATCACGGAATCTGGGGACATTTTCCGTGATTTGTGTCCTTGACTTGTCGGGGCCCCACTGCCAGTTTCCGCCGCGGAGAGATGTCCGAGTGGTCGATGGTGCCTGATTCGAAATCAGGTGTGCGGAAACGCACCGGGGGTTCGAATCCCTCTCTCTCCGCCACAGAAACCGGCGACTCGTCGAGTCGCCGGTTTCGTGAGTGAGCCGAGCTCAGTGCCCGGCACACGGCCAGGAGAGGTGACCGAGTGGCCGAAGGTGCATGATTGGAAATCATGTGTACGGGCAACCGTACCGAGGGTTCGAATCCCTCCTTCTCCGCAAACATCCGAGCAGGTGAGGCAATCACCGAGTGACCGTCGGTGGGCCCCGTGCCACACCGGTGGTCGCTCGCGTTCACGCTCATGACTCCACACGATTCGGGCGCGCCCCGCCCTGGCTTCGTGGCCGTGAAGGCCGGTCGCTTCTCGCTCGACGGGAAGCAGCACCGCTTCGTGGGGGCCAACCTCTGGTACGCCGCCTACCTGGGCGCAGACGCGCCCTACGGCGATCGGGCGCGACTCGGCCGGGAGCTGGACCGCCTGGCGGGGCTCGGCGTCACGCACCTGCGCATCCTGGCTGGGAGCGAGACGTCACCCCTGCAGCGCTCCTTGTCTCCGGCGTTCTGCGACGCGAGCCCCGACTACGATGCCGAGCTGCTCGGCGGGCTCGACTTCGTCTTGGATGAACTGCGGCGTCGCGGGCTCCACGCGATCCTCTACCTGACCAACTTCTGGGAGTGGTCGGGCGGCATGGTGACCTATCGCTCGTGGGTCAATGACGGGCGCTACGTCGACCGCGACGACGACGAGGCGTCATTTTTTCCGTTCGTCGACTTCGCCAGTGGCTTCTACGCGGATGCTCCGGCGGTCGCGCTCTATCACGCCTACGTGCGCGCGCTGGTGACACGTGTGAACGAACGAAGCGGCGTTCGCTACGCCGACGATCCCGCCATCTTCTCGTGGCAGCTCGCCAACGAGCCGCGGCCCGCGGCTGCGGCGGCCCAAATGGCAGAGCGCTCCCCCGGCTTCCTCGCTTGGATCCGCGACACAGCGCGGCTCATCAAGTCCGTCGATCCAGTTCACCTGGTGTCGACGGGCAGCGAGGGGCTGATGGGTTGCCTGGGCGACGAGGCCTGCTTGCTCTTGGCGCACGCTTTCCCGGAGGTCGACTACCTCACGGCGCACGTATGGCCGCAGAATTGGGGCTGGGTGAGCCCCGATGACCTCGCGGGGACCCACGCCGAGGGCGAGCGGCGTGCGCTCGCCTACGTGGCGGCCCACGAGGAGCTCGCCGAGCGCCTCGGCAGGCCGCTGGTGATCGAGGAGTACGGCTTTCCGCGCGACGGGGGCTTCGAGCCGGGCTCGTCGACCCACTTTCGCGATCGTTTCGTGCGGCTCATCCTCGAAAGGGTCGAGCAGAGCGCGGCGCGCGACGGCGCTCTGTCGGGCTCACAGTTCTGGGCGTGGGGAGGCGAGGGGCGAGCCCAGCACTCCGATCGCTGGATGCGCTCCGGAGACACCGGCTACCTGGGGGATCCGCCGCACGAGCCACAGGGCTGGTATTCGGTGTTCGACCGGGACGAGAGCACGCTCGAGCTGCTGGGTGCTCACGCCCGCCGCCTGGGCAAGCGCTGACGCCGTTCGTGGCGGGCCGCCCCTGGTGATTCTCGGATTGCCGGGTTCGTGAGATACCAGGCCGGTGAAGCGCGATCTGGAACCTTGGAAGGTGCTCGACAGCAGCCTGATCCTCGACCGCAAGTGGCTCCGCGTTCGTCAGGAGCGAGTGGAGACGGCGCGGGGCGTGGTGATCGACGAGTTTCACGTCATCGAGTCGAGCTGTTGGGCCGGCATCGTCTGCGTGACGGCGCAGCGTGAGCTGGTGCTCGTGGAACAGTATCGCCACGGCCACCGAGGACCTTCGCTCGAGCTGCCAGCAGGGGTGATCGAGTCCGGCGAAGATTGGCTGGACGGCGCCCAGCGCGAGCTGCGCGAAGAGACGGGCTACACGAGCGAGGACTGGAAGCCGTTCTGGCGGGTGCGGCCGGAGCCGGCTCGCCACGATCAATGGGTGGAGTTCTTCGTCGCCAAGGGTGCACAGCGCACCATGCTGCAGCACCTGGACGAGACCGAGGACATGCGAGTGGTGCTGCGCCCCCTCGACGATCTGGACGCAG
>DATIDO010000739.1:0-6598 GCA_035456245.1 Polyangiaceae bacterium | reverse complement strand
TGCTCGAAGGCCAGCTGCTCGACCTCGACCGGCTTCACTCCGCCGTCGATGCCGACGGCGGCAGCCCCCGGAGCTGCAGTACTTCCAGCTGCCATGGTTCCAGCTGCGGTGCTTCCAGCTGCAGCGCCGGGAGCAGGGGTGGCCGTAGCTCCGGGTGCCGCAGCTCCTGCGCCCGGAGTGGTCCGAGCAGGCGGCTGAGCCTGGGCCTGGGCCCACGCCGGCATTGCCAGCAGCAGAACGAACGGAGCGGTGAGCGTCGAAATGGAGAGGCTTCGTGACGGCATGGCAGACTACTGGCGGCGGAGGTTCACGCGACTGGGTTCACGCGGCTGGGTTGGACGGTGGGCTCATTCGGGCGGGGGCTCATTCGGCCGGACTGCCCACGGCGCGTGGGCTCAGGCCGAGCCACTTGCCGAGGCGCGCCTTGAGCCCCTCGAAGCCGAGGTACACGACCGGCACCACGACCAAGCTCAAGAACGTCGAGCTGATTACACCCGCGATCACGGCAATGGCCATGGGCGCGCGGAACTCGCTGCCCTCCGACTCGATCATGGCGGTCGGCAGCATGCCCAGGATCATGGCCATGCTGGTCATCAAGATCGGGCGAAGACGCTCCGAACCCGCTTCCAGGATGGCCTGCAGAGGCGTTTCGCCGTGATCGCGCACCCGTTCCAGCGCGCGATCGAGCAGCAGAATGGCGTTCTTGGTCACCAGGCCGACCAGCAGGATGATGCCGATCATGGCGCCCATGGCCATCGTCTTGCCGGTGAGAAACAGGCCCACCACGCCGCCGACCAGGGCCAACGGGATCGTCACCATGATGGTGACGGGGTGGATGAAGCTCTCGAACTGCGAGGCCAGCACCAGGTAGATGAAGACGATGCCGAGCATGAGGGCCAGGCCCATGTTCGAGTTCGTCTCGTTCATCAGGCGCAGCTGACCGTCGTAGAAGATGCTGGTCTTGGCCGGCATCTGGATCTTGTCGATCTCGGCCTGGAACTCCTTGGCCACGTCACCCAGCGGGCGACCGACCGGGGTGGCCCAGAGCACGATCTGCCGCTGTCGGTTCTCGCGCTCGATCACCTGAGGGCCCGAGGCGCGCTCGAAGCGCGAGATGTCTCCCACCTTCACCGGTCCTTGCGGGCCGGGCACGCTGACCAGCTCGAGAGCGTGCGGATCGTCGCGGCCCGCGGCGTCGAGACGCACCAACAGCGGGACCTCGTCACCGTTGCGGCGCAGATCGCCACCGTCGGCGCCGGCCATGGCCGTGCGCAGGCCGAGCGCGACGTCGGCCAGCGACAGTCCACGGTTGGCCGCCAGCTCTCGGTCGACGTTCAGCACCAGCTCCGGGCGGCCGGGCGAGTAGCGAACCTGAATGTCGTCCACGCCGGGCGTCCGCCGCAGGATCTTCTCGACCTGGAAGGCGACCTTCTCGATGTCGGGGTACTCCTCGCCGCGGATGTTGATCATGATCGGCGCCTCGGTCGCGGCGCCTTCGGCGAAGGGAGGATCGGTGACGGCCACCTTGGCGCGCTCGAGCGAGGCGGTCGCCTGGCGCACGTCCTGCTTGATGGCATCCAGGCCTACCGTGCGGTTCACCTTCTTGGTGGTGAGGATGCGGAAGCGGACCTTGTTGATTTCCTCGTCGGGGCCGAGGGTGGTGAACACCGTGCGCACCTCGGGGTGCGCCAGGATGGTCTTTTCCACGCCGTCGACCTTCGACTTGGTCTCGGCCAGCGAGGTGCCGGCGGGCAGCTCCACCTCGACGATGAACTGACCACGGTCCTCGGAGTTGACGAACTCCGAGCCCATCATGCCCATCACGCCGACCATCAGCACGATGCTGCCGAGCGCCACGCCACCGACGGCCAGCTTGTGGCCGACGGCCCAGTTCAGGATGCGCGCGTAGGCCGCGTCCAGCTCGGCGAAGAAGGCGCGGAAAGGCCGCTTCAGCCAGCTGAACTTCTCCGGGCCGTGGATGTTGCCGCTGAAGCGCGAGGACAGCATCGGATCGAGCGTGAAGGCCACGAACATCGAGATGCAGACGGCCACGCTGACGGTGACGCCGAACTGGCGGAAGAACTGGCCGACCATGCCCTCGACGAAGGCCACGGGCATGAACACGGCCACGATGGTGGCGGTGGTGGCCAAGACGGCCAGCGTCACCTCGCGCGTGCCGTCGATGGCCGCCTGCATGGCGCCCTTGCCCATCTCCATGTGGCGGAAGATGTTCTCTCGGACCACCACGGCGTCGTCGATCAAGAGGCCGATCGACAGGCTGAGGGCCAGGAGCGACATCATGTTCAGCGTGTAGCCGAGCAGGTACATCGCGAAGAACGTGCCGATCACGCTGGTCGGCAGGGCCACCGCGCTGATCAGGGTCGAGCGCAGATCCATCATGAAGATCAGGATGACCAGGATGGCCATCAGACCGCCGAACAGGATCTCGTGCTGGACCTGGGAGATATCCTGCTGGATGAACTCGGCCTGATCGATGATCAGCGCCGTCTCCACACCCTTGGGGAACGAGTGCTGCATCTCGGCCAGCTTGGCCTTGACGCGCTCGGCCACGCCCACGGTGTTCTCGCCCGACTGCTTCAGTACGTCGAAGCTCACCGACTCGGTGCCGTTCAAGTAGGTGCGCGTGCGCACCTCGGCGTAGCCGTCCTCGACGCTGGCCACGTCACGTAGCCGCACGACCGAGCCGTCGGGGGCCGAGGCCACGACCACGTTGCGGATGTCCTCGACGGTCTTGAACTCTCCGGTGGTGCGGACGGTCACCTCGCGCTCGCCCTCGTCGTAGTGACCGGCCGGCACGTTCAGGTTGTCGGCGCGCAGGCGCTGCACGATCTGCACCGGGGTCAGGCGCAGGGCCTCCAGGCGCTCGCGGTGCAGATCGATCTGCACCTCTTCCTTGGCGCCACCACGCACGGTGACCTTGGCCACGCCCGGCACCTGCTCCAGCGTCGTGCGGATCTCCTTGTCCGCGTACTTGCGCAGGCCGGAGAGCGAACCCTGGCCGCGCACGACGTAGGTCATGATCGGCGCCGCCGACACGTCGAAGCGACCGATGATCGGCTCCTTGGCGTCATCGGGGAACTGGGCGCGCGCCTGCGACACGCGCTCGCGCACCTCGGTGGCCGCCTGAGCGATGTCGGTACCCAGCGTGAAGAGCACGACCGTGGTCGAGACACCTTCACGCGAGAACGAGCGGACGCGATCCAGACCGTTGAGGCCCACCACGGCGTCCTCGATCGGCTTGGCGATCTGGGTCTCGACCTCGGACGGGCTGGCGCCCGGATAAGGTACGGTGACGGCCACGACCGGGAACGACACGTCGGGGAACAGATCGGAGCCCAGGCGGCTGTAGCCGACGAGCCCGAGGACCAGGATGCCCACGGCGATCATCACCGTGAACACCGGTCGCCTGATGGCGACTTCGGAGAGGGTCACTGAGCCTTCTCCGCCTGCTTGGTGGCCGCGGGCTGAGTGGTCGCCGGCTGAGCCGCCGCGCTGCCCCGCGCGTCGTTCTCGGCCACGGGCGTCTGCGCCGGGCGGGTGCCGACGACGACCCGATCGCCCGAGCGGGCCTCGGGCTGCGGCGCGACGACGACGTGCTCGTCACCCACAAGGCCGTTCTGCACCAGCAAGTTGCCCGAGCTGGGCTCGACGGAGAAGCGAACCACGCGCTCCTCGAGCACGCCGCCCTTCTCGACCAAGATGACGTCCTGGCTACCCGGACGGAGCGCCTGACCAGGCAGCGACCAGACTTCGACGGCCTGATCGTTGGCGATGGTCGCGCGCACGAACGAGCCGACGCGAAGGCCGGGCTGCGGCGTCAGATCGGCCTCGACGGGGACTCGACGCGTCGCTGCGTCGAGCACCGAGACGATGGCGCGAACCTGACCCACCGCAGGGCCTGCGTCGGTCTGGATGGTGACCTGCGAACCCACGCGAACCAGGCTGGCCTCGGCCTCGCCGATGCTGCCGCGCAAACGCAGCTTGGACATGTCGACGACCTCGAACAGCGGCTCACCGGGAGCGACCACGGCGCCACGAGTCGTGGGCGCGCGGGTCACCACGCCGGCGAACGGCGCGACCAGCGTGTGGTTCTGCACCGTTGCGCCAGCCAGGCCCAACTGCGCGCGCGCGCTGGAGGCCTGCGCCTCGGCGAGCGCACGCTGCTGCTCGGCTTGGATACCATTGGCCTCCGCCAGCGCGCCCGACTTCACCAGCTGGCTGGTGCGCCGCTCGGCGTCCTGGGCCAACATCAGCTGGGCCTGCGCTGCATCCACCTGAGCCTTGGCTGCGCTCTGCTGAGCGGCGGCCTCGACGGCGTCCAGGCGGGCGAGCAGCTGGCCCGCCTTCACCTGATCCCCCAGGCGCACCTGAACCGGGCCCAGCTTGCCGCCGACCTTGAAGCCCAGGTTCGAGCGCTGCTCGGCCTCGATGGTGCCCTCGAGGCGGACGCTGGGGATCCAGGTCGTGCGCACCGGCGAGACGACCTGCACGGTCTGCGTGTCGGTCGGTGCGGGAGCTGCCTTGCGCGCGCCTTCGATGGCCTTCTGCTGGGTGAGCGTCGACACGACGCGCACTCCGAGCCAGGCGGCTACGAGCGCGGCTCCCACCCCCAGCGTCCAGAGGCCGACACGTCCGCGGGCGGCGGCTGGCGGCGGGGAATTTTCGGTGGGCAGATCACTGACGGCGCGATTCATGACTTGGCTCCGGAGGCGACTTCGGAAAGGGCTGCGGGGGAACGGAGATACTCACCCGACTGTTCGGGCGTGGGTTCGAGAGAGAGGGTCGGACGTTCGAAAGGCACGGCCGGACGCACGCGATCATGGCTGGGCGGGCTCGAGTGGGTCGAGCCGCGCATGGCATCGCGGTGCAGCTCGAGCGGCAGGAGCCCGAAGGTCACGAAGTCCTGCAGCTGCATCAGATCGGCGCGGATGTCGGGCTTGGTCGAGCCGCTGAGCAGGATGCGCGCGTAGCGATCGAAGCCACCTGCGATGAAGGCGGCGCTGGTGCGGATGTCGACCTGCGCACGCACGCGACCGTAGCGGCGGTCGATCTCGAGCATGCGCTCGATCTGCTCCTGCACGCGAACCGCGAACGCATCGATCAGGTGACAGTGGCGACTGGAGCCGGCGCCCTCGAACAGGATCAGGGCGAAGGCACGCTGGTCCCACAGGTACTCGAACAGCTCGACATCACGCTCGAGAAGCTGCTCGCGGATGGTGACGAGGTCCACGTCCTCGGAGGCGCCGAGCAAGCGGTCCTGCTCCTCCATGCGGCCGTAGATGCTGCCGAAGAAGTCGCTCACGACCTCTTCGAAGGCGTGCTCCTTGGTCCTGAAGTGCAGGTAGAAGGCTCCCTTCGAAACGCCGGCTCGCGAGGTGATGGTGCTGATCCGCGCACCGTCCAGGCCGTGATCGGAAAATTCCGCTCTGGCCGCTGCGAGGAGTCGTCCGCGAATGGTCGGATCTGCTTTTCGTGCCATGGCTCGTCGAATCGTTCGGGTTTGGACCTTGCCGACCGCGTGTGAAGGTCGACTCGGCGGATCGGTGAAGAAACGTGAAGGGTCCGGTCCCACCGGACTCCCCCAACCCAGGTTGACTTTATGAATGACCAGCCGGTCATTGACCGGCGAGTCACTAACACGGAAGCCCAGAACGTCCATCGTGAAATAATGTTAAGCGTTGCGGCACTTTTCTGGCCCCCCGGCCAACCAAGAACCCCTCCCAGGTTACTTTCAGGGGATTTTTGACCGGTATTTCGGAGGCCCCGCCTGAGCAGGAGAGCCCGGGAGTCCCCACTCGGCACCCCCAAAGACCCGTCCCAGGTTACTTTCGGGCTCGGTCCAGGAGGCCTTGGTCACCCTCGGATACCCCTCCCAGGTTACTTTCGGGCACCTCTCGGACCGCCGGGATGGGTGACTCTCCGACCCCACCGGTGGGCAAACAGACAAAGGCAGGACCCGGGAAGTTCCCGAATCCTGCCTTTTCGTGGCGCCCAGCCTGACCCAACCGAACCCCAGTTGGACCCAACCGAGCCCAACCGGACCCAACCGAGCTCAGCCGACCTCAACCGGACCCAACCGAGCTCAGCCGAGTCTCACTGCTTGCCGAACCAGGGGCACTTCTGCAGCAGCGCGTGTTCCGGCTTCACGCGGCAGATGAACCCCACCTCGGCGCCGTGCGTCTTCCACGGCTCGCATTCGCGGATCATGCGGTAGCTCGCCTCGTCGTTCGGATCGGGCGGGCGCTCGCAACCAGCCAGCGACACCACGTCGTAGTCGTAGCTGCCCGATTGATCCCAGTGATAGTGGAGCTCGACCGGCACCTTGTCGCCGACCTTGTGTTTGGCGATGCAGGCGGCGAAGTCCTTGCCACCACGGATGACTTCGATCTGAGTGCCGGGGCACTCGAAGAAGCTGAACTCCGCGTCGTAGGTGAGCGCGTTGCCGGCCTTGTCCTTGCGGATGACGTTGAGGCGCGTGATCTCGACGGTCGCGTTGTAGATCTCGTCCTTCTTGCCGCAACCGAGCAGCGTCAGGCCGCAGACGAAGAGAGCCGCGAATTTGCGTACGGTCATGCTG
>DATIDO010000738.1:0-13565 GCA_035456245.1 Polyangiaceae bacterium | reverse complement strand
CGATCGTTCGGCTCGATTCCGAGTGACGTTGGGACCGGTGCCCTACGACTACTGTGAGCAGTTGATGCCGGGAGGCTCCAAGTACCCCGTGCTACGCCGCGTTGTCGAGCAGTTCACACGCGGTACTTTGGAGTGTGAGATCGACGTCTTGATCGAGGCGAACGAGACGATTGGCTATCAGCTCGGTGGCCGTCGAGGGGCCATCCTGGGCATGAACACTCGCTTGGGGGGCGCAGGCAGAGCTACGTTGATGCGCGTGCTGATGACCGACGACCCTGCCGACGCGCGTCCGATCCTGATGGAAGCGAGCTGACCATGACTGCCCGAGTCTGGTCCGGCGCCCAATGACCGGCCGGTGTTGGGCAGGGGCAAGCGATGAGAACGGCCAAGATGGCCAATATTTGGCCCGGCTTCGCGGCAGTCCGGTACCATTTCGCCGTGCGCCAGCTCAGCCGAATCCAGCCGCGGTTTACCGATCTTCGTCGTTTGGGAGTGGGCCTCCTGGGCGTTTCTGCTCTAACGGGCTGCGCGGAACCCACAGAGTCCAAGAGCGCGGATCCCTCGCGGGCCACCACGCCCGTTCCGAGTTGCGTCCGCAGGCTGCCCAAGAAGGAGTCCGGTGGCTTTGCGCGCCAGATCCCAGAAAAGGAGTATTGGGGACTGGTAGTGCCGAGTGCCGAGGAGCGCCTGGATGGTGTCGACTCCTCGACCCTCGACTGCGCAGGTGACCGCGTTTTTGCCTCCTCCGTCTTCGAGGGGGCTACGGTCGATCCGCAGGCCATCGAAGAGGGTAGGCTGACTTATGGAGGCGGCGTGAACCGGCTCCGCGTGATTTGGCTGCGCAGTCATACGGCAGACGGACAGCAGGCGGCGGGGCCGCTCGCCTTGGTGCGGGTTCTGGATGACTACGCGGAGGTCTATGGCGTCGGCGCCTACAAGGGCGAACCCGAAAAGAGCCGTTTCGGCCTGGAGCGCTTGGGTGGCGAACTGGTGGTCACCGCGGTGAGCGATGGGTGCTCGGGTGCGGATCCGGCTGCCTCGTGCGACTCGACGTTGCGCGTCTTCCGACCGGTCGGTGGCCGTTTGGACTTGATGGCCGAGATCGGCTTGGAGCGCGTGCGTCACGCAAGCGGGGTGGAGCCCGGGGTCACGGGCGATCTACGCTTCAAACTCACGTCGTCCCCCCAATACGAAAAGGACGGCATTCACGTGATCGAGGAGGTCGTTGTGACCGACTCGGCAGGCAAGAAGGTGCGGCGGGCCGAGTTGGAGCGGCGCTTCTTGCTGGACCGCGCCGCCATGAACGCGACGGCCGAATCTCTGTGGACATTGGTCTACGAGGAGCGGGTTGGCTCGAAGCAGGCGAAGGCCGGGGCGACGAGCAAGGAGCCCACTCCCAAACCCGTGTCAGGCGAAGCAGTGCCCAAGCCTGCTGTCGGGGAGCAGGCCAAGCCCACTCCCACTCCCTGAAGGGACGTGGAGCCCAAGAAGAGGTCGGCTGTTCAGTAGCCGAAGTACATCTTCTTCTTCTTGGCCTGGCTGGACGCTGCGGGGGCAGCCGAGGGCGCACTGGCGGCGGGCGCGCTGGTCGTAGTCGTCTTGGCAGTCCTGGCTGCCTTGGCGGCGGAGGCCTGGGTGTCAGCAGTCACGGCTGCTGGTTCCGAGTCCGGGGTCGGCGCCGTCGCGTCGGGCGCAAGGGTCGGAGGGACAGCGGGTGCCTTCTCTGCTGTCCTTTCGGGTGAGGCGAAGGCCGGATCGGCGGTCGGGATGATCTCCGGTGCTGGCGAGGCCGCAGCGGTGGCCGGCTCATCGGACGAGCCACTGCTCAGGGCCAAGGCCAGAGCGGCCACGAGCACCACCGCGAGAGCACCGGCTCCGATCAGGATGTTCCGCTTGCTGGCCAGGGGAGCGGAGCTCACACCCTGTTGCTGTGCGGTGGTCCCGAACGCTGCAGGGGTAGGCTGGGTCAGGACGGGGACCGGAGCCGTTCTGGAGGCCTGGTCGAATGTCTCGAAAGAGCCCGAGGAGTGAGCTGGCGGTCGGGACAACTGGGGCTGGGTCGACTGGGGAGCCGCCACGGCGAGACCGCGCTCGTTGGCCCAAGTCAGAATGGCATTTCGAAACTCGGCCGAACTGCTGAAGCGTTGGTCTGCCTGCCGGGCCATGGCCTTTTTGACGATGTCCGCAAACGCCGGATCCAGCTCGGGCAAGAGCTTCTCGATGGGGGGCGGCTCTTCGAGGACGATCTTGAACAGCAGGTCGTTGAAGGCCTCCGCTTGAAAGGGAACGTTTCCAGTGAGTGCCTCGAAGCTGATCACGCCGACGGCATAGATGTCCGCGCGATGGTCGATGGTCCCCTGGCCTCGAGCCTGCTCGGGCGAAAGATAATAGGGAGTTCCCATCATCATGCCCGTCTTGGTCATGCTGAAGTCGTCGCCGCCGGCCAAGGGGCTGAACTTCGAGATGCCGAAATCGATCAGCTTGACGAAGTCGGCACGGCCGGCCTTCTCTCGTACGAGGAAGATATTGTCTGGCTTGAGATCTCGATGGGTGATGCCGGCGCGGTGCGCGGCCTCCAGCCCTTCGAGCAGTTGCAGCAGGATGGGTGCGAGCTGTTCGGCCGCGAGGCGTCCGTTGCGTTGGAGGCAGGCCGAGAACGGCTCGCCATCCAGGAACTCCATGACCATGTACTGCGAGCCATCCGGCAATGCGCCGATGTCGAGCACCTCGAGGATATGGTCATTGCCAATTCGACCGGCAGCACGGGCTTCGAGCTCGAAGCGTCGAGCGGCCGTCTGATCTTCGGACGGCAGGAGGACCTTGATGGCCACGCGGCGATCGATGCGCTCGTTCAGGCCTTCGTAAACGGCGCCCATTCCACCGCGACCGATCAGTCGGGTGATTCGGTACTTGCCCTCGATGATCTGACCTAGCTCGACGCTCATGGTGACTGCCGGGCGGCTCGGGGGTGGCCCAATCCGCTGGCGTGAGTATCGACGATTCCGGGGCCACGTGCCAGCCGCCTGTTGCCGGGACTATCGCGAAAAACGGTTTGCCGGCCAGGCATCTGTCGCTCTAGCATCCAGCCCCCCCATGCGCAGGCGTCCTATTTTCGGTGTATTTCCCCGTGTCCTGTTGGTTGCGATGAGCATCCAAGCCTCGGCTCTCCCGCTTTTCTTCACTGACACTGCTCGAGCCCAAGGGTCAGAGCAAAAAGCCGGGGCCCGAGCAGTGGCCGAAAAGGGGGGCGAGGCATTCGAGGCTGGACGGTACCGGGAAGCATTGGACTACTTCTCCCGTGCCGAAGAACTCGTGCACGCTCTGCCGCACCTGCTCTACATGGCTCGCTCCCATGTGAAGCTCGGTGAGTTGGTCGCCGCGCGCGAACTCTACCTGCGGATCGATCAAGAGGAACTCGCGCCGGGCTCGACCTCCTTCGTTCGCGACACCAAGAAGATCGCAGCGGGCGAACTGGAAGCCCTCGAACCTCGAGTGCCCTACGTCAGCGTGGTCGTTCAAGGGGCCGGCCAGGAGCCGGTGCGGGTCCTGAGGAACGGTGTCGAGATGCCGCGAGCCCTCGTGGGAGTCCCACAGCCGATGGACCCGGGCGAGCACTCGTTCCAAGCAGAAGCCGACGGCAAGAGCAGCGCCCTGCAGAAGGTCACCGTTGCCGAAGGTGCTCAGGAGACGGTCCTGCTGACGTTGCGCGACGACCCAGGGGCCCGCTCGACCCCAGCGAGCACCGCTCCACAGGATTCGGCTCCCGCATCGGAGGGACCCAATTGGTTGAAGATTGGCGGCTTCACGGGGCTCGGCCTGGGCGTCGTGGGCCTATCGGTCGGTACGATCTTCTTGGTTACCGGCCTCGACAAGCGCGGGCAGGCAGACACGATTGCCGCTTGTGATCCGGGATGCTCGGCGAGCCAGATCGACGAAGTCGCGCGCTTGGATTCTGCTGCCAACGGCGATCTCACGGTGGCCGCGGTTGTCGGTGGAGCCGGCGTTTTGTTCGCGGGCGCCGGTGTGACGATGCTCGTGTTGGATGGCAATCGATCCGAGTCGGCGAGCGGCCCGAGCGTGCGGCCTTGGTTCGGGTTGGGCTCGGCCGGACTTCGCGGCAGCTTTTGAACGAGGAACGATGAGCGGACAAGAGCGGATCCCCGTCGAGCGTTTGGCCGAGATGTCCGCTCGCATCGATGCTGGCGAACCCAAAGATCGGGTCGTCGCGGAATCGGGGCTGACCGTCGACGAGTTCTTCGGGATCCAGCAGGAGTGGCTCGCTACGATCGGGGCCGAAGTGCTGCGGGGAGAGTTCCGCCTCCAGAAGCGCTACTCGACCGAGTACGTGATCCATTTCGAGCGGGCGCAACGCGCGCCCAGCCCCGCCCCAGCGGCAATCCCTTCGAGCCCTCTGATGGTCGAGCGCCCGGTACCCGCTCCATCGCATCAGGAGCCGTCACTGATTCCGAGTCGGGGGCGCGTCATCGAACCGCCCCTCGCGGCGCCCGCGGCGCAACCGCCGATGGTGCAGCCACCGCTTGCGCAGCCACCGCTCGTCCAGGCCGCAGTCGCACTGCCACCGCTCGCGGCGCCGCCGATTGCGCAACCGCCGATGGCGCAACCGCCGATGGCGCCGCCGATTGCGCAACCGCCCATGGCGTCGCCGATGGCCCAGCCGCCGCTCGCGCAGCCCACGGTCGCCCAACCGCCGATGGCCCAGCCGCCGCTCGCGCAGCCCGCGGTCGCCCAGCCGCCGATGGCCCAGCCGCCGATGGCGCAGCCCGCGGTCGCCCAGCCGCCGATGGCGCAGCCGCCGCTCGCTCAGCCTCCGCTCGCGACACCGGTCATCCCTTCACCCGCTGTCGTGCAGCCGCCTCCGGTGCTGGCACCAGCCCCCGTCGTGCTTGCACCCAGCGCCGCCGTCGTCCCCGTCCAGCCAGCCCCCATGGCCGCGCCGCTCGCATCGCCTGCACCCGTCCCCGTTGCTGCTGCTCCTGCAGCAGGCGGCGCAGGCCAATCGGGCCGCCCCGACTTCAACAAGACCGGCTTCTTTGCGCCCGGGCAGATGCCTTTCGGCTCCGGCTCACCAGTGGCACCAGCTGCGCCGCAGCCGGTCGCAGTCTCACCCGCGCCAGTTGCTCCCGCTCCTGCACCTTTCGCTGCGCCAGTGGTGCCACAAGCACCGGCGCCCGCACCGGCGCCTGCACCCGCCTCGATTGCGGCTGCGCCCGCCGCTGCCCCTGCGCCATTGGCACCGCTCGCAACACCCGCCGCATTCGGGGGGACCGCGGCGCCCGCCCCTGCGCCATTGGCACCGCTTGCAGCACCCGCCGCATTCGGGGGGACCGCGGCGCCCGCCCCTGCGCCATTGGCACCGCTCGCAACTCCTGCAGCATTCGGGACTCCAGCGCCATACGCGGCACCACCGGCTCATCCTGTGGCCCCCGCGCCCTTCGTCGCGCCCGCACCGCAGTTCGCTGCCGAGCCTCCGATGGCTCCGGGGCTGCGCAACGCGCTGGGGTCGATCCCACCATCACCCGCACGCATGGCTTCGCCTTCGGGGGGCCCTGCAGAGGCACCCGCACTGGCCCCACTTCCAACCGGGGGGCCCTTTGGTGGAGGTCCTACACCGAGCCCGATTGGCCCTGGAGGCCTGGCACCACTGCCTCAGGTTGCATTCGGTAGTCCATTTGGCGGAGGTGGGAGTCCGTTGACCGGCGGAGCGTACGGAGCACCCGGAACCGGAGGATTCGGCTCACCGCCGGGGGCTGGCGGCTTCGGGGCCTCTCCAGGATCGGGCGGGTTCGGTGGTCCCGCCGGTGGTGCGTCGCCGTATGCCGCAGCGCCCGTTCCGTCAGCGGCAGGCTTCGCTGGCGCCCCACGCACGGGAGCCCAGCTCAGCCTGGAGCAGCTCGCCTGCGTACAAGCCGAGCTCGACATCGATCCGTCGCGCGCAGCGCGAGTGTACGCGCAGAACGGCATCGACGCCGCGGATCACGCACGGCAGATGCAAGCGTTGACATCCACGTTTGCCGCCGATCCAAGCGCATCACAGCGCTTCGATCAGCTACGTGAGTACTACCGGGCCATCTTGGGGCCGCGCGGCTGAGACGTTGACGATGGAGGAGACGCTCCCTCTGTTCGAACGTGTTCATTCGAAGCTGCTCGACGGCTGGCTGAGCGCGCGTCGAACGCCGACCCGCGAGGTGTTCGAATTCGCGCTCGGGCGGGTCTACTTCGCGCTCGACGGTCGCTACGATCCGTTGGCGTGCGTGCGTGAGATCCGCGCGCGACTTGCCGAGGGGGATACCGAACAGCGAGGGCAGCTTCCTGCTTTGGACAGCGAGCTGCAGGGGCTCGAGCAACGGCTGGTGCTGTTGCACCACCGCGGGCGAGGCTCCAGCCCACGTCAGCTGGTGCTGATGGGGGAGCCTCGCGTACTCGACTTGGATCGACCGGTGATTCTCCCCTTCGTCCCAGCGGAGTCGCCGAGCCCAGCGGAGTCGCCACCCACCGTCCCTGGCTTCTTGGTGTCGCCGCTCCCGGCGGTCTCGGCGGGGGCTTGGGCTGCCGAGCAAAGGGAAGGACTGTTCCGCGAGATTGCAGCCCTGGTCACCCATCGTATTCCTCAGCTCGGTGAGTCGTGGCGTGGCGCCCGGACGGCCGAGGAGCGGCTGCTGCGGAACGCGGACGCCATCTTCGGCTCGGATCGCGGCGGGCTGGGTGACCTCGAGCGGCTCGTGACGGAATCACCCGCTCCGGATCCCAGCGAGCTGTGCGCGCTGACGCTGCTCGGTGGCTGTCTGAGCGGTCGTGATGGCATAGCCATGGCCGAGCGCGCATTGCGTGGCTTCGAGGAAGATCCGGGCTTCCTCGAAGCTTTCGTCACGGGTCTCGTGCTCGCTCGGCACCCCGTGGCCCCCTGGATCGGTCGGACGTTGCTCGAGGACAGTCGGCCGCCCCGGAGGGCTGCTGGCATCGGCCTGTTGGCACGGCTGGGCGAGGCAAGCGCTGACGACCTGTGGCGGGCGACACAAGATGTCGAGTCAGTGGCCTGCGCTGCGCTCGTTCCGTTCGTGCTGAGCGGCGACTACCGGGTGCGTCAGACGCTCGATGAACTCTCTCTCCGTGTGACCGAGCCGGGGTCGTTCCACGACGCCTTCCTGACCGCAGCGGTGCTAGCGGCGTGGCCTGCGTCGATGTCCTGGGCCGAGCGAGCGCTGCGAGCGGGGAGCGAGCTGGGGGCACGGCTGTTCGGTATTGCCGCGGAGCGGCGTGACGCCGAACGGCTCTTGGAATGGACCGCGATCGAGCCGACGGTTGCGCTGATCGATGCCTTGGGTTGGGCCGGCGATCCGGCCGCCATCGGGCTTTTGATAGGGCTCCTTTCGCTCGATGATGAACCTCTGGTGGTAAGCGCGGCGGCCGCCTTGGAGCGGATCTCGGGCGCAGGTCTGCGTCAGGACATCGTGATCAGCGCCGAGTCGTTGCTTGGCGAGGCGACCTCGCCACCCGCGCCCAGCGGTCGCGACGCGCCCCCTCAGTCGTCCCCGGAGACCATCTCACTGCCTTCACGTGATCCAGCTGCGTGGCGGGCATTTTTCGAGGCACATCGTGAGCGCTTCGAGGACGGCGTGCGGACCCGTCGCGGCGCCCCTTACACACCTTACGTGGGTTGGTACGAGTTGGATCGGATCCCCACGGCTCCGATCGAGCGCCAGACGCTGCACTACGAGTTGGTCGTGCGCTCGGGGTGGACGTTCGACTTCGATCTCGACGACTTCGTATCGCGGCAGGAGCGCCGGCTGGCAGAGATTTCCGAGGCGATGAGACAGAAGAGCGGTGCACCGGGCGCCTGGTCGAGACCGCTCGAACAGCGGCGACTCGTGTCGTTCGTCTCCTGAGTTCGCGGACCAACAATCGAGGAAGACACACCGCCCGCGTCGCGTTCACGCTCCTGCGTGGAGCATGAACGCGGTTCGCGTGCCGTCTTCGCTGCCCAGGAGGCAGAGCTTCGAAGGTGCAGGGGCCGCGCCTCGGTGCGTCAGCTCGGCGGCGTATGCCACCTGCCACGCGCCGCTTGCGGCTCCCAAGAAGCCCATCCGTTGGCAGGGTTGTTCGAGCACCTGGGGAGGGGCCAAGCGGCTCTGCAGTCGTACCAATACCGACTGAAGCTCGTACGTACGAAAGATCTCGAAGCTGCTGTCGCTCGAAACCCAACCGATGCGCTCGCCCCGGCCCGCTGTCTCGTCGCTGGCGCGTCGGGCGGCGACGGTCATGGCCAGGGCTTCGAATGCGCTGTGATCGTTGTCGAAGCGAGCCTTCTCCTGGGTGACGGCCGGGCGCTCCAGCCATACCGGGGGTGACTGACCCAGCGAGTGGGCGAAGCGTCGCGAGCAAAGCAGCAGTCCCGCGCCCGCCTCACCCAAGAGAATTCGGTCGAGATTCTCCGACGAGTAGATGCGCTCCTGGGCCGAAAGCAGGGCGATCCGCCCCAGTCCCCAGTCTGTGTGGGTCGCGAGCACGAGGGCGAACTCGTAGTGCCGTTGCTCCAGTTCTTCTGCGGCGCGCTCGAGTACGGCTCCCAATCCGGCTGAGCCGTTGGCTCCGAATTCCACCGGTATCCGCGCGCCAGCTTGCTGCTCGACCAGATGTTGCAGGTTGGCCGCGACGACTTCGGCGGGTGCGCGCCCACCTGTCTCGGTCGCGGCCAAATCTTCATCGAGCAGTACGAAAAGCTTGATGCGTCCACGGCCAGCAGCGTCGCGGAGCCGCTCGACGATGGCCGCAAGTGCGTGCTCGGCCAAGGCGAGAAGTCGCTCGGTGCCTTCCAGGTGTGGCGCCAGGACAGGGACCGACCCAATGGTTGGAGCCTCCCCCGTCGAGTCCAAGATCGCGCATTCGCGCAGGCCCGAGACCCCCGCACGATAAGCGAGCGCGGCTTCGCGAACATCGTGGCCCAGCGGAGTGATGGCGCTCCACGCGCAAACGGCCAGTCCGTCCATTCAGAGTTCCCTTACCGTCACGGTTGCATCGCCCAAACGTCGTGGTGCGCGCGTCGTGGCGCGCCACACCAACTCGAGGATGGCCGGCTTGTCGGGCCCCACGGCCCAGGTATCTATCAAGACGGTGTCCAGGGCGGGTTGGAACACCTCGTTGGGCCGGCCGGGGACCGTGAACCCCACCTCCAGGCGAACGACCGGCAGGGAAAAGCTCAGCGGCCCGTCCGGGTGCAGGTTGAGGAGCGCGCACTCCTCGCCTCCGACCAGCGGGGGCGTGGCTACCATTCCTGGTGAGGCGGCTTGGTGGGCTTCGGGGGGGCGATCTCGCGGAGGCAGTGGCGCGCGCCATTCTTGCCAGTGCGCGTCGTAGGTACCCTGGATGTCTCGGCGAGGCCGAGCGCTTCGTCCCAGAGCCCCGAAACCAGCCGGGGCCGGACGTGTCGATGCAGATCGGATCGGCTCGTCCGGGTTTTCGATCTGCGGGGCCAGCTGATCGGTGAGTCGCTCGGCGCGTGCCGCGACCCCCCGGCCCACCGGGTTGCGGGGTTCCTCGACGAATCGATCCGGTTCCGAGTCGTCCGCACCACCCCAAGCAAAGTCGTAGCGTATGTCGAGCGTCTGGATGGGGCGCGAAGGCCCAATCCCTGCACCTCGGCTCTCCCATACACGCAAACCGAAAATGCGCAGCGCCTTGCGGACTGGGCCGACGCGCGCGTAGCAATCGAAAGTCGGAACCGCGACGCCGTTCGGAGCGTGAGCCGTGGCAACGACGATCACGTCGGTTCCTGGCTTGTTGCCACAGATATCGGAGGGATAGCGGATGCTGTCTACGGTCGGTTCACCCCAAGGTTCATCCGCAGCGCGGACGGGCCGTGACTGCTCGGCGGAAGCGAACTCCGGCTGGAAGCCCGGACCCAGCACGAAGCTCGCCTTGACCACCACGAGCAGCACCTCGCCGTCCACATCCAGATAGAGCTGAGGGTGGACTTCGAAATCGGTCCGGTTGTCGACGCGGGGAGAGTCCAAGCGAAGCTCCGTCAGTTCAGGCGTAGAGCGCGGCCGAGAAGACGCAGCACACCGCGCGAGATGGCGTTGATGCGAGTACCCAGGAGATCGACCGATCCGTCGGAGCGCAGCCGAAGAGCGGCCCGACCGCTCTTCAACACCAACTCCTGCTCCGCTTCGATCTCGATCCGATCTCCGCGGAGGGTGGACGTGGTGGGTAGACGAGTTTGCAAGAACCCGAGCAAGACCATCTGGCCTCGCGACACGTCGATGAGAGCGAGCGAGCCGTCTTCGATCGCTCGCTCGACGAGCGCACGCTCCACGGCGGCCGCGCCCGCGGCCAGACCGGATCTGCCATCGTCCACGAACTCGACCCGTACGTCTTCCCCCGACAGTTGCGTGACGCGCGCTACTCGCAGGCCTTCACGCGGCGGGGTGTCGACTTCGACCAGGCGAAAGACGCGATCGAGCGCGGAGGACGCTGACGCCGTGCCAGGACCGGAAGCCGCATTTGGCGAGGCCGAGGTCACCTCCTGATCCGTCGCCGGGGCGAGATCCGGAAGCAGGTGCTCGACAGCGGGCCCTGGCAACGGCCTCGATGTGTCAGCCATCGGACACCGAACCCGTGACCTGGACCGACGAGCCGCTCAAGTTCACGACGGGGCTGGTCAGGGATACACCAGCCCCGTCGACCACCAAGCTGGATGCCCCGCAGGTGATGGTGATTTTCCCTTTGGCCTTGTAGTCGTGCATGGCACCGATCAGCGAAATGGAGACATCCGATTCGATCGAATAGTCACCATTCACCGTTTCCTGGATCGCTCCACCAACCGAGATTTGGCAGGCACCATGGACCGTCAGATTCTCGCCGCCCTTGGCCACGATGACCAGGCCGGCTTCAGTCTCGGAAGATGCTCCCTCGACACTCTCGGCCCGATCCGCTCCGATCACCTCGACGTGTGCGGCGCCCACGGTCTCGCTGATCGTGGTCTTCACGTTGACCGAGATGGGTTCGAGGGCCATCTGGATCCGGGACCCCCCGACGGTCTCATCATGGGTGGAGTTCACGGTCGTCTGGCTATAGCCGGGCCCGGTGGCCGTATCTTCGGAGCTGAAGCCCGACAAGTCCCCCACTGGCCCGGCCTGGTTGGCTTGGCTGACGACATCGGTCGCCGCCGCAGACTCGCCCGTGGCAGCCCCGAGCGCAGCCCGCGCTGACTTCTGAGCCTGTTGCAGCTGGCTGATTGCTGCCCCGCGCACCAGGGCTCCCAGCGCGATGCCGCCCGACGATGAATCGGTGCCCTCTGCTGCTCGAGCCATGGCGGGCGCTTGAGCGAGCGAGTTCATCACGTCGCCCGCGCCGGGCAGTGCCACGGCTCCGCCCAGCACCGCGCTGGCCGCTGCCATCTTGCCGTTGGCCATCTCCGCCATTCCAGCTGCAATCGTATCGGTCCCCGAGGTGAGACCCGACAGCGCCCCCTGCACCTGCTCGACTGCCCCTTGCGCGGCGCTGTTCAAGGATTGGAGCACTTGGTCGGCCTTGCCGGCGACAACGTCGGCAGCCTTGGCGATACCGAGCGAGATCAGTGCGTCGAGAGGGCTGCCGACCATGCTCATCCAATTGCCCTGAATCGACGTAGTCGAGCTGCCCTTGACCGTCTGGCCATAGACGGCGTTCACCTCGCTCTTGCGATTGCCACTGACGGTCAACTTCTGGTTGCCCTTGACGGTGCTCTTGGCCCCACCCGTGACCTGGATCGTCTGGTCGCCACCGACCTCGAGTTTGGCGTTGTTGCCTACGACCAGGGTCTCGTTCTTGGTGATGTTCTTCTTTCGATTGTTGGCGGCCGCGATGGCGGTGTTGTACTGCGAGTGGACCATCATCTCCTCGCTGCCGGCCGCGTCTTCGAAGCGCACTTCGTTGCGACCACCACCGGCGGGACTGGATGCGCTCTGCAGCGACATGCGGGTCTTGCCCTCGGGCAGCGCGTAGGGAGGGCCGAAGCCAGCGTTGTAGAGGCGACCCGTGACGATCGGCTGGTCGGGGTTTCCATCGACGAACTCCACCACGACCTCCCAGTGAATGCGCGGCAGCACCATCGAGCCGCTCGTTTGGAGCTGGGCGACGCGCATCCAACAGGCCGTCCGCTCCGTTCCGTCGGTGCGGCGATCCCAATGGAAGCGAACCTTGACGCGCCCGTAGGCGTCGGTGTGCACGGTCTCGGGTTCGGCGCCGGATGGGCCTACCACGATGGCCGTCTGCGGCCCTACGATGCGCGGCTGCGGGTGGCGCCGAGGCGGCCTGAATGCCTGTGCCAGCGGTAGGGCGCGGACCTCGGCGCGATAGCCGGGCGTTCCGTCCGACGCCCCCTCCGGCGTCAGCTCGAAGGAGTGTGCGACGCGGGTGACGAAGAGATCGCGGGCCTTGGGCTGGGCTTCGATTCGGAAGCTGCTTCCAGCGCCGACGCGCGGATCGTTGGTGACGAAGGTGACGGAACGGGCTCGAGCGGAGAGCTCCTCCTGGCGGACTTTCGAGAGCACTCGGCCTCGCTCGAGGGAAGCATAGGGCTCCTGGGCTCCGTAGTTCTCCAACTCATTCAGACTTCCCGTCTCGAAGCTGCTCTCCAGTGAGAGGGCTGGCTTTTCGAAGTCGAACGATTGGAGGCTGGTCTTGCCACTGGTGGCTTCCACGCCTTCGGCGAGCGCGAAGACGCTGTAGCCGTCTTGGTTCGAACCAGTAGCCACGCGCAGCGGCGTGGCCCCCTCCGGGCTCGCTTGGGCGGCGGAGCTATCGTCGCGAAAATGGAAGGTCTCGATGCCTTGCTCATCGACCCGCGAGAAGAAGAAGATGCCTTCGTCCTCGAGGAGCCGGGACACGTAGGCGAGGCAAGACTCTCGGTACTGAACGGAATAGACGCGCGGCTCGTACTGTCCCGATAGCAGCCAGTCCTGGCGGTCGGCTGCGATCCCCCACTCCTCCAGCACGGCTTTGACGATATCAGGGGTGGTGAGATCCTGAAAAATCCGACAGTCGACGATGCCGCCCAGCAACTGCAGCGTAGAGGCGATGCTCAGATCGTAGGTCGGGTATACGCGCTCGGCTTCGCTCTCTGGCTCTGCCGATGCCACGAGGTTGACGTCGGCGACGTAGCCCGAGACGAACCGCTCGGTGCCGAGGTCATCGATCAGCTGCAGCTGGGCCGGCTGGCCCAGCAGATCGGCGAGCGGCGTCTCCGCCAGCAACAGCAGTCGAACGCTGGTGCTTCGCGGTCGGTTCAGCTCTTCGACTTCGTCCACGGTGAGGACGAGCTGACTGGCGAGGCTGCCGGAGAGGTAGAGGTGAGCTTCCACTTGAGCCTTCAATTGTCGACGATCAGGGGCGCCATCTCCAGCAGCGACCCGTCGAGCTTCACCGAAGAGCCGGAGATCGAGATGGACGCCGGAGTGAGCGTGATCGTGGCGCCGCCCATGGTGAGGCTCACCTTCAGCGCGCCCTCGATGGCGATGTTGGCCGCCTCGATCTTTTGCGCGCCACCTGCCGTCTCGGTGAGACCGGTG
>DATIDO010000737.1:0-6798 GCA_035456245.1 Polyangiaceae bacterium | reverse complement strand
TTCCTTCCCCGAGCCGAGCCCGGCGAGCGCTCGGCGCAACTCGCTCTCGAGCAGCTTCTCCGCGCCCTCTTTGTCGGGACAGTGGATGTCCACCTCGGGCTCGATGATGGGCACCAAGCCGAAGCCCAGGATCCGCTCGGCGAACTCGAACTGCTGGGCGACCACGCTGGCGATGCCGCTCGGGCTGGCTTGCTTGATGACCGAGCGCATCTTCGTGCCGAAGACGTTCTTGGCTTTGGCGCGCGTGAGGAGCGCGTCCAGATCGGGCATCGGCTTCATCGGCTGGACGCCGTCGGCTTCCGCGGCGAGCCCCTGATCGATCTTCAGGATGGGTACGATGTTCTTGCGCTGCCAGAGGTAGTCGGCCGTCGGCTGACCATCGATGTCGCGGTCCATCGTCGCCTCGAAGAGGATGGCCGCCAAGATCCGGTCGCCGCCGAATACGGGGCTGGTGATGATGCGCGCGCGCATGGCGTGCACCAGATCGAACATCTCGGCGTCGTCCTTCCAGGAGCCTTTGGCGATGCCGTAGAGCTCGAGCGCCTTGGGGGTGCTGCCACCGCTCTGATCGAGGGCGGCGATGAAACCGTCCCGTGCCTTCATCTTGTCGCGCTGGATTGCCGTGTCGCTCATCGCCGTCTTCCTCCGAACGAGTGGTACGAAAGCAGCGTGACCCGGTGACGACGGGCGAGGCAAGCGTGCTCGGCGGCACGCGGTAACTCACTCGTTCGTGAGCGGAACGGAGAACAAGCTCACCTGAAAACCCGTCTGGCCAGTGCTGATGATGGCGCCGTAGGCGTGGGTCCCGCCGGGGGCCTCGCCGACCGAACCGACGCTGACGATGTGCACGTTGGCGACGACTCCCTCGAACTGTTCGTGGCTGGCGCCGCACACGACCACGTCGCCCGGTTCACCGCCGAGCCGAGCGAGGATCTCCTCCTCGCTCATGTCGCGCGTGATGGGCTCGGTGGGATCGGATGGCGAGCCGTGGACCAAGGTCAGCGTGTGACCCGACTCGAGCGGCAGGTGAGCGATGGGGGGCAGCTTGCCGAGCCGCGCGATGATCAGCTCACCCAGTTCGGCGTGCGTCTTCTTCAGCCGGTCGATGCGGGCCTTCTCGGCCTCGGTCGCCGCCGAGAGCTTCTTGGGATCGATGCGCGCCAGGGCGCGGTCGCTCACGCCCTGCACGCAGAGCGCGTTGTTGTCGACCAGGGTCTTCCACACCCGGAGCGGCTCGGGACCGGGAAACACCAGGTCGCCACACACCAGGATCTGGTCGAAGCCGCGCGCGCGGCCCTCTGCCAGGACGCGGTCGAGAGCGTCGGCATGGCCCTGGATATCGGAAATGCAGAGAAAACGCATCGGTCGCCGAGCCTAGGTCAACGAGGTGGATGCGTCGAGGCGCCCTCGTTCGGCCCCAGCAGCTCCAAAATGCTGCGCAACTCGGCACCCACGAGCTCTCGGCGCGCGCGCAGTTCCACGAAGTCGAGGCTGCGTGAGGCCGAGCGATGCTGCCGGCGCAGGGTGAACCAGCCGAGCACGTCGAGCGTGACCAGAGCGCTCGACCCGAGCAGCGGTCCGAGGCCGAGCGCCGCCAGGGCCCCCACCGAACCGAACGTCGGCAACAGGGCCAGGCTCAGGACACACCAGCTGAGCGGGAAGAGCAGCAAGCCGCCAACCAGCTTGGTGGTTGCGAGCACGTCGGTCTCGGTGCCCGAGTAGCGAGCCGCCAGCCAGCGGATCAAGTAGTAGGCGGGAGCGTGTAGCAGCGCACCTGCCGCGCCGAGTGGGGCCAACGGCACCAACACCAGGACTTGCCGGAGCAGCGCACCCGCCTCGCTGCGACCTTCGGGCGCTCCGGCGTCGATACGGATACGACGGCGCTCGAACTCACGAGCCAAGGCAGCCAGCTGCTCGACGGCTCGGGCCGTCCGTTCGGGCTCGAGCTCGAGCAAGCGGGGGTAGGCGTCGAGCAAGCGCCGCCGCTCCGACATGCGCCGCGCCAGCGAACCGGTGGCTTGTCGTTCCATCCCGGAGGTCACGTCGAGCAGGCGCTCGGCTTGTTCGGCCAGGAAGAGCGCCTCGACACTTTCTGCGGTGGGCGCGATGCTCTCGATCGCGGCGCGCAGCTGGCCGGTCAGTTCGCTGGCAGCCTCGCGGGACGGAGAGCCGGCGGCATCGACGGGAACGCTGGGCACGGTCAGCGGCGGGCCGAAGGCCAGCACGGCTCGGCTGCGGAAGGTCTCTTTGCTCTCGTAGTAGAGAAAGAGCGGCACCAGGTGGACGGGATCCGGGCCGAGCGCGCGGGCCGAGAGCGCCAGGCGGGCCGCGCCCGTCTTGAACGGACGCAGCGTGGGATCGCTGTGACTCGTCCCCTCGGGGAAGAGCGCCAGGGCGTTGCCGCGGCCCAAGAGCTCGCGAGCGCGGCCCAGCATGGCACGGTTCTTCGCGGGATCGGCGCCGTCCTGGGCGCGGTAGACCGGCAGGCACTCGAAGGCGCGCACGAACCAACCGACCAGCGGCATGCGGAAGAGTGGTTCCTTGGCCAGGAACGATACGGGGCGCGGCCCCAAGCAGAGCAGCATCAGCGGATCGAGCAGGCCGTTCGCGTGATTGCCGGCGAACAGCACCGCTCCCGAGTCGGGGACGTGGTGGAGCCCCACGACCTCGATGCGTCGAAAGAAGATGCGCAGAAGCAGGGCGCAGAACGCAGCCAGCGCGCGCCTCATGCTCAGCTCTTGCGGGCCAGGAGACGCGCTGCTTCGAGCGCCCCGTAGCTGAAGATGACGTCTGCGCCCGCCCGGCGGAAGGCGAGCAGCGACTCGAGCAGGCAGGCGTCGAAGTCGAGCCAGCCCTTCTCGGCCGCGGCCTTGAGCATCGCGTACTCACCGGACACGTGGTACGCGGCCACGGGAAGCGCGGTGTTTTCTCGGACGAATCGCACGACGTCCAGGTAGGGGAGGCCGGGCTTCACCATCAGCATGTCGGCGCCCTCGGCCTCGTCGAGTTCGATCTCGCGCAAGGCCTCTCGAACGTTGGCCGAGTCCATCTGGTAGGTCTTCTTGTCACCACCGCGCGGTGCCGAGTCGAGCGCGTCGCGGAACGGCCCGTAGAAGGCCGACGCGTACTTGACGCAGTAGGAGACGATGCCGACGTCGTAGAAGCCCGCCTCGTCCAGGGCACGACGGATGGCGCCGACGCGGCCGTCCATCATGTCCGAGGGAGCGACCATGTCGGCTCCGGCTTGGGCCTGCGACACGGCCATGTTGGCCAGGATCGGAACGGTGGCCTCGTTGTCGATGCGACCGTCGAGCACGACACCGTCGTGGCCGTCGGAAGAGTAGGGATCGAGCGCGACGTCGGGGATGACCAAGAGCTGGGGAACCTCGGCCTTCAGGGCGCGGATGGTGCGCTGCAGCAGGCCGTCGGGGTTGAGGCTCTCGGTGCCGGTCGGGTCCTTGAGCGCGTTGTCGATGGCCGGGAACAGCGCGACGCCGGAGACGCCGAGCGCGGCGGCTTCGCGGGCGATGGCCACGATCCCCGGGATGCCGAGGCGGGCGTGGCCGGGAAGCGAGGCGATCGGGTGGGGAGCCTCGTGCTCGTGGACGAACAGCGGCAAAACCAGGTGACCAGCCGAGAGCTGCGTCTCTTTCACCAGGGCGCGAACGGCCGGATTGCGACGATTGCGGCGGGGGCGTGACAGCATGGGGTTCCCACTTTACAGGGGACGCGATGCTGGTACAGCGCACCCACGAAGGCGCCCAGCCGCCGTGGAATTTCTCATCTCATCAGGAGTTCGGCCGTGAAGAAGGCATTGATCATCGGGGCAGGTGGCGTGGGTCGCGTGGTGGCGCACAAAGTGGCGCAGCTCTCGGACGTGTTTGGCGAGATCCTCTTGGCCAGCCGCACCAAGTCGCGCTGTGACGACATCGCCGCCGAGATCCGGGAGATCTCCGGCAAGACCATCCGCACCGCCGCGCTGGACGCCGATGATCCGAAGAACACCGTCGCGCTGATCCGCGAGTTCGGTCCGGACATCGTGATCAACGTGGCGCTGCCCTACCAAGATCTGGTGATCATGGACGCCTGTCTGGAGACCGGCGTGCCGTACCTGGACACCGCCAACTACGAGCCGCCGGACCTGGCGAAGTTCGAGTACAAGTGGCAGTGGGCCTACCAGGAGCGTTTCCAGAAGGCGGGCCTCATGGCCGTCCTCGGCTCCGGCTTCGATCCGGGCGTGACCAACGTCTGGGCCGCCTACGCGCAGAAGAAGCTGTTCGACGAGATCCACACCATCGACATCTTGGACTGCAACGCCGGCAACCACGGCCACAAGTTCGCCACGAACTTCAACCCCGAGATCAACATCCGCGAGATCACGCAGCGCGGCCGGTACTGGGAGCGCGCCGATCAGAACGGCGAGGGCCAGGCCGAGGAAAATTGGGTCGGCGGCCGCTGGAAGAGCATCGAGCCGATGAGCGTGCGCTGGGACTTCGACTTCCCCGAGGTGGGCGTGAAGGCAGCCTACCTGCTCTATCACGAGGAGCTCGAGTCGCTGGCCAAGAACATCAAGGGCCTGAAGCAGATTCGCTTCTGGATGACGTTCGGCGAGTCGTACCTCAAGCACCTCGAGGTGCTTCAGAACGTCGGCATGACCCGCATCGATCCGATCGAGTTCCAGGGTCAGCAGATCGTGCCGATCCAGTTCCTCAAGGCACTGCTGCCCGATCCGGCCAGCCTCGCCAAGAACTACACCGGCAAGACCTGTATCGGTAACCTCGTCACCGGCATCAAGGACGGCAAGCCGCGCAAGGTGTTCATCTACAACGTCTGCGATCACGCCGAGACCTACAAAGAGGTGCGTTCGCAGGCCATCAGCTACACGACCGGCGTCCCCGCCGCCGTCGGCGCGGCCATGATGGTGACCGGCACCTGGAAGGGCGCCGGCGTGTTCAACATCGAGGAGTTGGATCCCGAACCCTTCCTCGCGCTGCTCGCCGAGAAGGGCCTGCCCTGGCAGGTCATCGAGATGGAGCCATGAGCGGCAAGCCGGCCTTGCGCGAGGGGATCGCCTTCGATCCGTATTCGATCCCTTCGCCCTACTACGTCGTCGATCTCTCGCTCTTGCGCAGGAACCTGAGCGTCATGCGCAGGGTCCAGGACGAAACCGGCGCCAAGATCCTCTTGGCGCTCAAGGGTTTCGCCATGTGGAGCGTGTTCCCGATCGTGCGCGAGTACCTGGTCGGCGTGACGTCCAGTTCGGTCTACGAAGCTCGCTTGGGTCGCGAGGAAATGGGCGGTGAAGTGCACGCCTACGCTCCCGCCTACACGGCGCGCGACATCGACCAGCTCCGCGACATCGCGGATCATGTTGTCTTCAATTCCGTCGCACAGTGGCAGAAGTACGCGCCCGTCCTGAAAGCAGGCGGTCGTGACATCGAGTGCGGTCTGCGGGTCAACCCGGAGCACCGCGAGGTCGAGGTCGATCTCTACGATCCTTGTGCACCCGGTTCGCGCCTCGGCACCAAGCGCGCGGATCTGGAGGGCGTGTCGCTGGCCGGACTCGACGGGCTCCACTTCCACAACCTCTGCCAGAAGAACTCCGACGCGCTCGAGCGCACCTTGGCGGCCTTCGAGCGGCGCTTCGCCGAGTTCGTTCCGGGCGTGAAGTGGGTGAACTTCGGCGGTGGTCACCACATCTCGCGCCCCGACTACGACGTGGAACGTCTGATCCGCATCGTGAAGGGCTTTTCCGACAAGTACGGCAAGCAGGTCTATCTGGAACCGGGTGAGGCCAGCGCGCTGAACACGGGCTTCCTGGTAGCCGAAGTGCTCGACTTCGTCCCGGGACCGGTCACGACCGCTATCCTCGACACCTCCGCCACCGCGCACATGCCCGACGTGCTCGAGATGCCCTATCGCCCCGAGATCCTCGGTGGCGCCGAGCCCGGCAAGAAGGCACACACCTATCGGCTCGGTGGCCTGACCTGTCTGGCTGGCGACGTCATCGGTGACTACTCGTTCGATGAGCCGCTGGCCGTCGGGGATCGCCTCGTCTTCACCGACATGGCTCACTACACCATGGTGAAGACCACCATGTTCAATGGGGTTCACCACCCCAGCATCGCAACGTTCGATCCCACGACGAACACGATGCGAGAGGTGCGGCGCTTCGGTTACGAGGACTACAAGATCCGCCTGTCCTGAGGGGCAGGACGACGCTTTCCGGGGCCTCGCCCTCGAAAACGACGAGCGCGTGTCGATTTCGCGCAACGTGGCCCGGCCCGGTCCGAGTGACTGGGCATGTCGCAGGACGTGCCAGCAAGCGCGGGCCAGCCGGAGCTCTTCTGCTTCGAGCGTTGGCCCTTTTCGTTGAGGGAGCTCCGGGAGCCCGGCACCCACGCCTACCTGTGGGGGGAGTTTCCTCCCGGGCCCTACGTGGCGATCGTGGGCTCTCGCGAGGCGAGCGAAGTCGGCAACGCTGCTGCGCGCCGGCTGGCGCGTGAGCTGGCGGCGGAAGGTGTCACGATCGTCTCGGGCGGCGCCGTGGGCATCGATGCGTCCGCGCATCGCGGGGCTTTGGATGCGGGGGGCCGGACGCTGGTGGTCGGGCCGGTTTGGCTCGACCGCGCCTATCCCGAAGAGAATCGACCACTTTTTGCCGAGATTCTGAAGCGTGGAGGCGCCTATTGCTGCGTGACCGGCGAGGAGACCAAGGCTCACTACCCGTCGTTTTTCCGTCGCAACGAGGCGTTGGTCGCGCTCTGTCAGCTGCTGATCGTGGGTGAGAGCGGTTTT
>DATIDO010000736.1:0-4431 GCA_035456245.1 Polyangiaceae bacterium | reverse complement strand
CGTGCCTCGTCGGCGGCGATAGGAAAAGCTGAACACTGCAGGCCAGCGTCCGGCTCGCGTTCCCCGGCTCGCGTTCCCCGGCTCGCGTTCCAGTGGCGCGCTCAGCCTACGTTGGGTCGCCCCGGTTCGGTCCGTGAGCGGCCGCCGCGCTGGCGCTTTTCTTCGTACATTTTCCGATCGGCGGCGTCCATGAGCGCAGCCAGATCGACGGGTTGGCCGGGCTCCTGGAACGCGCAGCCCACACTCATCGATAGGTCGTAGTCGCTCGAGTCGGGCGAGCTGGCGTTGGCGCCATCGAGCGCGGCGTCCAGGCGCGCGCGGATCTTGCCGGCGTCCTCGGGCGAACACTCCGGAGCAAAGATCGCGAACTCGTCGCCGCCCAGGCGAGCGACCACGTCGGCATCTCGGAAGACCTGGTTCAGCACGGTGGCGGTCGCGCGGATCATTCGGTCACCGACCTCGTGGCCGAGTGAGTCGTTGACCAGCTTCAGCCCGTTCAGATCGGCGAAGAACACGGCCGCGTGCCGGCGCTGGCGGGCGACCTGCTTCAGCATTTGCCCAGCGTGCTCGAGGAAGCCGCGCCGGTTGTAGAGGCCGGTGAGTTCGTCACGGAGCGAGAGCTTGCGTAGCTCCTCGGCGTGCGCGGCGTTCTCGGCCTCGCGCGCCAGGCGTTCGGTGATGTCGCGCAGCACCGCGATGCGGACGTTCCGCCCGTGTAGCGCGGTCTCACGGCCGCGCACCTCGACCGGGAGGGGAGCAGCGTGTTTGGGCTGGAGCCGGGCTTGGTAGTGATCGCCCTGCGCGATTTGTCGCTCGATGGACGGAAGGTCCTCGGGCACGAACAACGTTCGACCGTCCAGGCCGATCAGATCCGCGCTGTCACAGCCCATCCACTGGGCAAACGTCTCGTTCACGTCGACGATGGTGCCATCCTGGGAGATGACCACGCCTTCGAAGCTGGCGTTCGAGAGCACACGCATGCGCGCCTCACTCTCCTCCAGCTCGATGGTGAAGCTGGCGAGTGCGTGCTCGGCCTGGCGCCGCTCGTGGATGTCGCGGGAGGTGAGATGGATGTGCTGGCGGCTCGTCCCCTCGACCACGCCCACGGTGGTCTCGAACCAGCGCAGTTCGCCCGAGGCGTGGCGCAGCCTGTGGACGAAGACGGCTGTCTCGCTTTGGCCGTCGCGGATACGGCGCCCGATCTCGAGCGCCTCGTGCATCTCCTCGCCCACCAACAGGTCCTGCGGACCCAGCTGGAGCATGCGGGCCTGGGTGTAGCCGAGCAGCCGCTCGCAGGAGGGGCTGACGTAGAGCGGCTTGGCGTTTTCGTCGAGGATGCGGACCAGATCGGTGGCGCTGTCGGCCTGCTTTTGCAGGGTCTTCTCGCTCTCCTCCAGCCGCACGTTGGCGGCGCGGGCGTCGCGCAGTCCTCGGGCGCTGGCAAGCAGGCCCACCAGTACGAGCAGGCCCACGAGAGACCAGGCACCGCCGAGCACGAGCAGAGATTCTCGTCGATGTTCGCTGGCCTGGCGGATGCGCAGGTCGAGGCGGGCTCGCTCGCGCTCGCTCATGCGCGCAGCCTCGGCGCGCAGGGCGAGCATGAGTCGGCGTCCTTTGCCGGCGCTGATCATGGCCGCGGCCTCTTCCACGCTACCGGCGCGGCGCAGCTGGACGGTCTTCTCCATTTCCCCCAGCTTGTCGCGTGTAAGATGCTTCATCTCCTCGACGCTCTCGAGTTGATGTGGATCTTGCTGAACGAGGCGCTGCAGCAGGGCGAACTGGCGCGGCAGTTCGGCTCGGCCCTTGTGATAGAAGAGCAAGAAGTCCTCGTTGCCGGTGACGACGAAACCACGCTGCCCGGTCTCCACGTCCTTCATCAGCGACAGCGTCTCGTGGATGGCGTCGTGGACGTCGTGGGACTCTTCGACCGCGGCGAGTTGCTCGCGGTGGCGCTGGTCGTCTCCCCAAAAACGCAGGCCCAACGCAGTGACCATCACGAGTGCCACGAGCCAACCCAGTACCCTGGGGAGAGTCGAGAAGGCGGCGCTGGAGAAGACGGCACTCTTGGCGCCTTGGGGCCCCATACCGGATCCTTAACGGCTGCGCCGCAGCAGGGGCAAGTCAGGGTCGAGACGGTGACCAGACGCGCGTGACGCAGGAACTGCGCAGCTCAGGTGGCGCAAAGGAGCGTGGGCAGTGACGGCGATGAGTGGGTTATCGATGTGGGAAGATGTGGGTCGGCCCGGTGTTCGTTCAAGCTGACTAGAAGGGCCACTCAGCTGGGTGACATTTTTCGTTCGAGATTCGATCGACCATTGGGAAGAGAACCAGGGTCCAATATCGTACCGCCACAATGACGAAGATTCATGTTCTAGGTTCGATGGTTTCCATGGCGTTGTTGGCAGTGGGCTGTGGCGGCAGCAGCGGTGTCGACTCGGGCGTCGACGGCACGAAGAAGGGCTCGGAGGTCACCGAGGACGAGGCCAAGAAGGTCTGTGAAGCCACGCTCGACTACCAGGAGAGCCAGGCGAACAAGGCTGACGCGTGCAGGGCGGCCGGCTTTGCCATGGCGGCGTTCTCCGTTGCGACGGCTGCCGACGACGCAGCGGTCGTGAAGGCCTGCACCGACGCAGTGGACGCCTGCAACAGCGCCGAGCCGCAGGAGCCCACGACCGATCCTTGCGCGGCGGCAGGTCCGATCGCCGGCTGTGACAACACCGTCGACGAGGTCGAGGCCTGTTTGACCGAGAAGATCGACGCAGGCGCTGCCGCTCTCAAGGACGTCCCGGATTGCTCGGAGCTGTCGAAGACCTACTTCGAGACCTACGAGCCGAGCGAGCCGGCCGAGGCCGAGGCGTGCAAGACCGTGGACCCGGTCTGCGTGCCTATCTGAGTCGAGCGAGGCAAGGCATCCGAAAAGGGCGTGGCGCATCGGCGCCGCGCCCTTTTTTCATTTTCGGAGAGCCGGGCTATCTGCGTTCGCCGTCGTCGGCGATCGCGACCAGCTTGAGGCGAGCGCCCGCTCCACTCTGGATGGTGACCAGACGCCGGGGCACCCCGAAGTGCTCGGCCACCAGCCGGATCAGCTCTTCGTTCGCTTTGCCGTCGACCGGCGGCGCAGCCAGCTCGGCGCGGTAGCTGCCGTCGGGTTGCTCTTCCAACCGGCTCCTCCGTGCGTTCGGCTTCACCTTCAGTGAAATGACGCGTTTCATGGTTGGTCGAACCGGGCTGGGCGGCTCGGTTCGTCAGGCAGGGCTCGGTCCCTCGGGCAGGCTCCGTCAGGCAGGGCTCAGTCCGTCAGGTAGGTGTAGCCGCGCAGCGAATCCTCGTAGTGATCCATGAGCTTCTTCATCTGCGAGTTGTCGAGGCGACCGGTGCGTACGGCGCGGTCGGCCTGGCGGCGCACACGCTCGATCATGTCCTCGGGGTTGTACTGCACGTAGCGCAGCACCTCGGACACGCTGTCGCCCTTGACCACGTGGACGACCTCGTAGCCGTCGTCGGTCAAGCGCACGTGGGCCGCGTTGGTGTCGCCGAAGAGATTGTGCAGATCGCCCAGGATTTCCTGGTAGGCGCCGTTCAGGAACATACCCATGAAGTAGGGCTGACCCTCGCTCCACTCGTGGACGGGTAGGATGTGCGCTTCGTCCTCGATGTCGATGAAGCGATCGACGATGCCATCGCTGTCGCAAGTGAGATCGGCGAGCGTGCAGGTCACCGTGGGCTGCTCCTCCAAGCGGTGGATGGGCATGATCGGGAACAGCTGGTCGATGGCCCAGATGTCCGGCGCCGACTGGAAGACCGAGAAGTTGCAGTAGTAGATGGCCGAGAGCGTGCGCTCGAGGTCGTGGAGCTCCTCGGGCACGTGCTTCAGGCGCTTCAGCGTGTGCTGGATCTTCTCGCAGCAGTGCCAGTACAGGCGCTCGGCATGGGCGCGCTCACGCAGACCCAGGTAGCCGTACTTGAACAGGTTTTGCGCCTCTTCCTTGGCCTGCGAGGCGTCGTGGAAGCTCTCCTGCACGTTCTTGGGCAGGATGTTCTGGTAGGTGTCGTAGAGTTCGTTCAGCACGCGGTGAGCGTCCTTGGCCGGAGCCACGGGCTCGCCGAAGCGCACCTCGTTCTTGCCCACCACCTGGAAGACCAGCACCGAGTGGTGCGCTGCGACGGCGCGGCCGCTCTCGCTCACCAAAGTGGGGTGGGCCACGCCGGCCTTGCTGCAAGCGTCGTGCATGGCGGCGACCACGTCGGTCGCGTACTCGATCAGGTGGTAGTTCTTGGAGGCGTGGAAGTCGGTCTTGGAGCCGTCGTAGTCGATGGCCAGGCCGCCGCCGACGTCGAGGTACTCGAGCGGATGGCCGGCCTTGTAGAGCTTCGCGTAGTACATGGCCGCCTCGCGGACGGCGCGCTTGATCGTGAGGATGTCGGGGATCT
>DATIDO010000735.1:0-15547 GCA_035456245.1 Polyangiaceae bacterium | reverse complement strand
TCCCAGTGGGTGCGCCTGTCCTGGTTGTTCGGTTGGGGTCGGGTGGATCTCCTCCACGTTCGGGGGCGCGTGCGGCTCTCGCGACTTCATGAAGTCCCCTCGTTCTTGGAGGGTGAGCTGGGCTCGGTCGTTTCGGACTACGTCGTCGAGCTGCTCGAGCGTCGCCAGGGCTTTCTCCAGCAGACCTACCTGAGCCGGGTTCTGGTCGATCTGGTCCTCGCGGTGTGCCTGGTCTCCCGCTTTGCCCGAGCCAGCGCGGTCGGGCAGGGCCGAGAGCGAGTGAACCGGGCCGACGTGCTCGAAGGCATCGGCATCGCCGACCTCCTGCTGGCCCACCAGGCCGACTCGAGCCAGACCCTGGTCCTCGCCAATCTCCGGCTCCAATTGATGAGCGACGGCGAGGCCCTCCGTCGCTTCGTAGCCAGCGAAGCTGGTTGAGTCGGATCGGAGCTGGGGCGCGCGAGCACTCACACTGCCCGCCCCCAGTCCCCCGCCCCCAATCGCCCGCCCCCGCCCTCTCGCCCGGCCAGTTCATCGGCCCGGCGCTCCGTAGCCAATCGCCCCCCTTGTCCGAGCGGTTGCGTTGGCGAGAGCGAGCTTGTGGCTCTAGGCTGGGTCGGTGCCCCACCTCCAATCTCTTCCGGCCCTCCTCGAAGCGCTCCGCTCGGTCGAGCTCCTCCGTGAGCCCGACGACGGTTCGCGGCGGGGCAAGCTGGCCGGTCGCTTCGGCGCGGAGTTCGTCGACGCCAGCTCCAACGACTACCTTGGGCTGGGACGGGCGGTCCCCGTTTCACGTGAAACATCCGACGACTCCCAGCCGCCCCCTCCGAATCCCCCACCCCACCAGATCGGAGTCGACCCCTGGCAGGTGGGGGCCGAGCGCCGCGCCGTTTCACGTGAAACATCCCTGCCCCACCCGCTCGGCGCCGGCGCGTCCCGCCTCATCCACGGAACCCACCAGTCCCATCTCCGGGTCGAGTCCGAAGTCGCTAGTTGGCTGGGTGCCGACGCGGCCCTCCTGTTCTCATCCGGCTACGCCGCCAACGTGGGAGCTCTCGCAGCACTTCTGGACCACAACGACCACGTGGTCTCCGACCGGCTCAACCACGCCAGCCTGATCGACGGCATCCGCCTGAGCCGAGCCCGCACCACGGTTGCCCCGCACCTGGACCTGGATGCGGTCGAGCAGGCGCTGCGGACCCCCTGCGAAGGGGCCCGATGGGTCGTGGCCGAGTCCTACTATTCGATGGACGGGACCAGTCCGGACCTGAGGCGCCTGCGGGACCTCTGCGATGCAGCAGGCGCCCATCTCTATCTGGATGAAGCCCACGCACTCGGTGTCTTCGGGCCCCAGGGCGCGGGGCGGGCCGCCGAAGCGGGGGTTCGTGCCGACGTGACGATGGTGGCGTTCGGCAAGGCCGTCGGCTCCCACGGGGCAGCGGTGGTTGGCTCCGAGAGCGTGCGGACCTGGCTCTGGAATCGAGCCCGCTCGTTCGTCTTTTCCACGGCACCGAGCCCAGCCCACGCAGCCGAGCTCCACACCCAACTCGTTCGGGCGCTGGCAGCCGACAAGCCGCGCGCCCGCTTGCTCGAGGCCAGCGCTCGGCTTCGAGCCGACTGGCTTCGAGCCGGCTTGCCCCTCGTTCCCGGTAGCCACGGTCCGATCCTGGGACTTCTCGTGGGATCGCCCCAGCGTGCGCTGGCGCTGGCCGAGCGTTTGGCGAGCGAGGGCATTCTGGTCCAGGCGATTCGCCCGCCCACCGTCCCCGAGGGACAGAGCCGCCTTCGACTGACCCTCACGGCCGCACACGATCGGGCGGCTCTCGAGCGCCTTCGCACCGTGGTTCCCCAGATCTTCGACGAGGTGGCCGAGTGAGTCCGCGCCGCTTGATCGTACTGGGAACGGGAACCGACGTGGGAAAGACCCATGTCGGTTCGGTGGTCCTTTCGGCGCTATCGGCGCAGGGGGTTGCTGTGCTCGGGCTCAAGCCGGTCGAATCCGGAATCGACCCGGGGACCGAGTGGGCCTCCACGGATGCCGGGCGACTCGGGGCGGCGACCGGCCGCCTGGTGAAGCCGCTACATGGTCTGGTCCCGCCCATCTCCCCTCACCTGGCGGCCCGCCAGATCGGTCTGGCGCTGGAGCTCGACGAGCTCGAACACTGGATCGAGGCCCAGGAGGCAGGGCCTACCCAGGAAGGGCTCACCAAGCCCGAGCTCAGCTGGATCGAGACGGCAGGAGGGGCGTTCTCCCCGCTCTCCGAACGCGCCACCAACTGGGATCTGGCGCTGCGGCTCGCCCGGCCGGGAGATCGCTTGCTTCTGATCGCTCCGGACGCGCTCGGTACCCTGCATGACTGCACGGCCACCCTGCTCGCCATGGTCGGTTCGGGTCGGCTGCCCGACGCCATCCTCTTCAGTCAGGCCCGCCCGCTCGATGCATCCAGCGGAACCAACGCGGAGGAGCTGGCTCGGTTGGTCCTGCCTCGTCCGGAGCTGCAGCGGAGTGGCTGCGCGCGTCCGGCTCTGCTCGGTACGCTGAGGCGCGGGGGCCATCCGTCGGACTGTGATGAGATCATGAGGTGGCTCGGCGAGTGGCTGGGAGTGTGACTCCGGGTTCGAGGCAGGCATGAACTCGCGGCAATTCGCGCGCGAGCCGCAATTTTTCGGCCGAGAGGAATCGGTTTCCTCTAGTCATTTTGCACAGGCCTGACCCGGAATGCTCGTGATAGGTCCCTCCTCCTCATGGCCCTCCTGGCGGACCTCACCTCGGGTTTCGAATTGCGCGGTCGACTCGGCTTGTCGGCGATCTTCCTCTCGTGCGCCGTGACGGCCTGCGGAGGAGGCGCCTCGACTCAGGCACCGAGCGCGGTAGCTCCCGTGCCGAGCGAGCGGGCCCGGCTCGAGCCGAACAAGATCGTCTACGCGATGCGTGGCCATGAACGGGACTTCCGTATCTGCTTCATGCGTTCGCCGCAGACGCGGGGCACCGTGAAGGTCGCGTTCGACGTGAACGACCAGGGCGTGGTCGAGGGCTCGCGGGTGGTCGGTTCGACGCTTCAGGCGTCCGCCGTCGAGAGCTGCCTGCTCGAGCGCACCGACGAGCTGCGCTTCGGCAGCCTGCGCGCGCCGCAGCAAGGCGAGTGGACCTTCGTCTTCCGTTTGGTCGAGCCGATGGAAGACCGCGAGAAGCAAGCTTTCGTCGACCGCAAGCAGAAGGCGTCGCGCGCCGAGGTCGATGCCAACGCCGAGCAGGACCAGCCATCGGTCGTGATCGAGTCGGGTTCACTCGAGGTGCACCAGATCGAGGAGACGGTGGAGGTGGGCTTCCCGTTGTTCGCGCGCTGCTATCGCGACGCGCTGAATCGGCGCGACCGCTTGGGCGGCTCGGTGAAGTTCCGGCTGGACATCGACGAGCAGGGGCGGGTGCAGCGGCTCTCGGACGTGGGCTCCGAGATGCCCGATCCGCTCGCCGTCGACTGCATCGCCGAAGGCTTCTACGCCATGAACTTTCCGGTGCCCTCGAGCGGCTCGGCCAGCGCGCTCTATCGTCTCGAGCTCGACTGAGCCGTTCGGCCCGACACCAGCAGCAGCTCCCGGGCGCCGAGGCGCTCGGCGAGATCGGGTTCGTGGCTGACGACCAGCACCAACGCACCCCGATCCCGTTCCTCCAGAACGATCCGTTCGAGCAGGCGCGCGGAGCCGACGTCGAGGCCGGTCCACGGCTCGTCCAAGAGCAGCAACTCGGGCGAATGGACCAGAGCGCGCGCCAGCGCCACGCGCTGCCGCTGACCGCGGCTCAAGGTCGCGACCGGGCGTTCGGCGAAGCGCCCCAGCTCGACCCGTTCACTCACCGCGCCGATTTCTTCGGCGCCCACCCCTTGCAGCTCGGCGACCAGCCGCAGGTTCTCCTGGCCGCTCAGCTCACCGTAGCAATGCGTTTCGTGGGAGACCCAACCGAGCTGCGCTCGCACCTCGCTGCGCTCGAGCTCGTCGCCCGACTTCGTCAGATAACGGACACGTCCGCGCGTGGGCGCGAGCCGAGTACCCAACACCGCGAGCAACGTGCTCTTGCCGGCGCCATTGGGTCCGGTGAGAAAGGTGACCGTTCCGGCCTGGAACGTATGGCTCACTCCACGCAGTGCGGGCACGGGGCCGAACAGCTTGGTGATGTCCTCGGCCCGCACCTGCGCCAGCGAGCGGTCCGGCGGCGAGTTCGGGTTCACCACGACTGGTAGGGAAACCACGGTCCCGCCGTACCACGGCCGGAGCGAAGAGCCCAAATCAAGGCCCCGCGCGAGTGGCCCGCTTGACCCGGGCCCGGGTGACGAGAATGCTAAGCTGATTCCGGATGAACTCTTCCGTTGCGCTTCATGTCCCGGATCGTCTGGCTCGCATCGCCGAGTTGCGTCGTGCCGTCGAAGGGGCCCTCGAGGGCAAGGCCGACGTCGTCGATCTGGCGCTGGTAGCGCTGCTGGCCCGCGGGCACGTGCTGCTCGAGGACGTACCCGGCGTCGGTAAAACGACGCTGGCCCGCTCGCTCGCTCGCGCCGTGGGCGGTGAGCTTCGGCGTGTGCAGTTCACCAGCGATCTGCTGCCGAGCGACGTACTGGGTGTCACCGTCTACGACGCCGGCCAGTCGGAGTTCGTGCTGCGCCGCGGACCGGTGTTCACCAACATCCTGTTGGCCGACGAGATCAACCGCGCCAGTCCGCGGACCCAGTCGGCGTTGCTCGAGGCCATGAACGAAGGCCACGTCTCGATCGACGGCCGCACGGTGCCTCTGCCCCAGCCGTTCTTCGTCGTCGCCACGCAGAACCCGCTCGATTTCGCCGGCACCTTCCCGCTCCCCGAGTCCCAGCTCGACCGCTTCATGATGCGGATCGAGATCGGCTACCCCCCGCCTCAGGTGGAGACCCGCCTGATGTTGGGTTCCCAGCAAGACCGCGCTGCCGAAGTGCCCATGGTGCTGGGGCCCGAGGGTCTGCTCGAGCTGCAGTCCGAGGTCGACCGCGTCCGCATCGATCCGACGCTCGGCCACTACCTGCAGGCGCTCGTTACGGCGACCCGCAGCAGCTCGGCGCTGGCCATCGGCGCGTCGACCCGCGCGGGCATGAGCCTGTCGCGCGCCGCGCGGGCTCGGGCGCTGCTCGATGGTCGCGATCACTGCATCCCCGACGATTTCCACGAGCTGGCGGTTCCGCTGTTCGCCCACCGAGTACGGCTGGCCTCGCATGCCGAGGGCTACGTGCCGAGCCGCGAGGAGGCCGAGGCGGTGGTGAAGGACGTCGTGGGCCGGGTGCCGGTGCCGGTCTGAGGCGGTCGAGCGGGGCAGCCGTGAACCCAGCGAAGCAAACGAAGCGGAGCGCGGTTCCTACCTTCGGGGCGCGACTCCGTCGGCTGCTCGCACGCCTGCGCCCGCCGCGGAGGCTGAAGCTCACGCGCGAGGGTCGCTACTACATCGCCATCACCTTCGGCGTCGGCTTCGTCGGCATCCTCACGGCCAACAACCTGCTCTACGTGCTGCTCGGCATGCTGCTCTCGTTGATCGTGGTGAGCGGGCTGCTCAGCGAGGCCAGCCTGCGGCAGGTGCGCGTCACGCGGAAGCTGCCGGTGCGCGCCCAGGTCGGGCGACCGCACTTGGTGGAGATCGAGGTGCACAACGACAAGAAGCGGATGCCCTCCTACGCCATCGAGGTGGAGGATCTGCGCGCCGGCCAGCCTGCGGACAAGCGCTGCTTCTTCTTGAAGGTGAGCCCGGGCTCGTCCCAGGTCGCGGCCTACCGGCGAGTTCCGGCGCGCCGCGGCATCGATCGCCACGTCGGCTTTCGCGTCGCCACGCGCTTTCCTTTCGGCTTTTTCGAGAAGTCGCGGGAGTTCGAGCTCGACGGCGACCTGATCATCTACCCGGCGGTCGATCCGGTGCAGCTGCGCCAGGACGTGCGCGGGGATCGCGGCGAGGGTGGACAGGCCGTCGTACGTGGTTCGGGCGACGAGATCTTGGGCATCCGGGCGCAGCGTGACGGCGACGATCCGCGCGACATCTACTGGCGCCGTACTCTGCCCGGCGGTCCGATCATCGTGCGGGAGCGCGCCAGGGAGATGCGAGCGCGCGTGCGCTTGGCCATCGACAACGTCCACGCCGAGGAGGCGCCCACGGCCGAGTTCTCGGCCGGGCTCGAAAAGATGGTGCGTGAGGTCGCGTCGCACGCGGTCGCGCATCTGCGTCGAGGGGACCGAGTCACGGTCGAGGCGCGCTCCGGCCAGCGCGTGGCGGCCTCCCCGCAGCAAGGGGCCGATGGAGTGCTCCGCTTCCTGGCACTACTCGAGGCGACACCCGAGGGGGGCGCCGCCGAGGAACCTCAGGGTCAGCGGGCTTCGCTCAGCGCCGATCCGCGGCCCTTGCGCGGCGCCCAGGTCAGCCTGGTGCCTTCGGTACCCCAGCTCTCCCGGCCGGCTCACCCCACGCGTTCATCGCAGGGTTCATCGCAGGGTCCGTTGCTCGAGCCGTCTCCAGCCTCGCCCGTTGGGGAGGCTCCTTATCCCGAAGATCTGCCCATCTCACGGCCGGTTGGGCCCGAGGAGTCGCCCCGATGAGGTTCGGTCTTGCCCATCGGCTGATGACCGACACGCTGGCCGTGCTCGGTGCTTTGGCGCTGGTCACGAGCGGCAAGCTGCACTCCTTGGCGGTCGGGCTCGTCCTCGGTGGACTCGTCCTCGCGCTCGGGCTGCCGCAACGCTACCGGCAGGAGACGTTCATGCGGCTGATGGGGGTGGCGGCGCCGCTCGGCATCTTCGGTCTGCAGCTGGCGCGCCTCTCGCTCGGCGCCGATCCGATCCCGGTGATCGTGGAGTTCGCGGCGGCGCTACAGGTGATTCGGCTGGCGACGCGGCGCGGCGCGGCCCACGACCACCAGGTCATCCTGCTGGCCCTGCTGCACTTGATTGCAGGGACGGTGCTCGGCGGGGGTCTGACCTACGCGGTAGCGCTGGTTGGCTTCTTGGTGTTCACGCCCGGCGCGCTGGTGCTCAGCCACCTGCGCCGGGAGGTCGAAGGCAACTACCGCCAGGGCGCGCGCGATCGCACGGGCATGCCGGTGGACGTGCCGCGCATCCTGCGCAGCCGGCGCGTGATCGGCTCGGGCTTCTTGCTGTTCACCTGCCTGCTCTCCCTGCCGGTCTTCGCCTTCACCGCGGTGCTCTTCCTGGCGTTTCCGCGCGTGGGTTTTGCCTGGCTGACCTTGGCGCCCATCGAGCCCCAGCGAATGGTGGGCTTCTCCGATCGGGTCGATTTGGGCGGGGTCGGCACGATCCGCACCGATCCGACCCTGGTCATGCGCGTGGTGCCGAGCGACTTGGGCGAGGACCCCGCCCTGCGTCGCAACCTCTACCTGCGTGGCGCTCTGTTCGACTCCTACGACGGCCGCGCCTGGTCCCGCCAAGCGGTCCAACCGGAACAGACGGTCGACTTCGGCACGCTGTTGTCGCTCCGGCGTGAGCCTCGACGGGATACCGATCGGCGCTGGCACATCGAGCTGGAGGAGATCGACCCCCAAGTGTTGTTCGTCCCGGGCGACGCGGTGGCGTTGGAGGTGACGAGCCGGCCCAACAACTTGATCCGGCAGGGCCCCATCCTCACCGTCGGGAGCCACGGTGAAATCCGCTACGACGGGCGCAACGGGCGTGGCATTGCCTACGATCTGTTCCTGCCGCCGCAGGGATTGTTCGTGCCCGAGCAGGTGCTCGTACGCCAGGTTCCCCGCTACCTCGGCTTGCCCGATCGCCTCTCTCCCCGGGTGGTGGATCTGGCGCTCGAATGGACCAGCGGGCTGGAGTCGGCGCAGGACATCGCTGCTCGCATCGAGGCGAGGCTGCGCGAGGGGTACAGCTACGATCTGGGCTCACCGTCGGGCAAGGCGACCGATCCGCTCGAACACTTCCTGACCGTCTCCAAGCGAGGCCACTGCGAGTTCTACTCCACCGCGATGGCCATTCTGCTGCGCGTGCGCGGTGTGCCGTCGCGCAACGTGACCGGCTTCGTGGGCGGCACGTACAATCGCTTCGGCGGGTTCTATGCCGTTCGCCAGGGCGACGCGCATTCTTGGGTCGAGGCCTACTTGCCCGAGCGCGGCTGGACACGTTTCGATCCGACCCCGCCCTCCAGCGCTCGACCCCAGGGCGAGGCCGAAGGCTTGGCCGCCACGCTGCGGGAGCTGTTCGAGGCTGCGGCGCAAAGCTGGGACGAGAACGTAGTCAGCTTCAACCTCGACAAGCAGATGCGGCTGCTGCGCTCGGTGCGCCAGGCGTTCGAATCGGAGCGAGGGCCGAGCAAGGCGATGCAGGGAGACCGCTTCGCCGATTGGCGCCGTTGGGTGGGCGCCGGTGGCGTGCTGCTACTGGTCGGTGTCGTGTGGCGGCTGCGTCGGCGGGGCACAGCGCGCCCAGCGAGTCCGGAGCGCATCGAAGCGGGCGCACAACGCAGCATCGAACTCTATCGCAAGCTGGAGCGCGCTCTGGATGCCCGGGGCGTGCCGCGGCCCGTCACGACACCACCTTTGCAGCACGCGCTCTCCCTCGCGGCCGCGGGTCATCCGACGGGTCCCGAAGCGGTCGCGCTGACCCGGCTGTACCTGCGCGCGCGCTTCGGCGGTCGTCCGCTGGAACCCCAAGAGGACGCTGATTTCTTGCGACGGGTGGCTCAGCTGCGCCGTCCCGAGGAACGTCAGCGCGCCGCCTGACACTGCGCCATCTGAAGCAGCGCCGCCTGATGCAGCGCGGTTTGATGCAGCGCCGTCTGACGCCGGGCTGTCTGTTCTGTCAGGCCGCGCGACCGCGCACGCGAGCGGGGCGAGCCGCTACACGCCGGCCCGCTGGGGGAGCCGAAACGGGCCAACTCAAGTCGATCGGTCGGCCATCGCCCAGGGGACGAGAGGCAGCCCAGGCGGGAGGACGCGCCGCCTCGCTCTCGAGCTCGAAAGGCGAGTCGTCGTTGGTGGTCGAGAGGGAGCGCGCCGTGGCCTCCAGCCAAACGGTCACGTGATGGGCGGGCGAAGCGTCGGCACAGAAGCCGACGTCCAAAGCCGCTCCCTCTGCGAGGGTCGCGGCGTCGCCCGACCAGGCGGCAGTGCCGACCACACAGCCTGCGCCATCGAAGACCTGGACGCAGACGCGCCACTCGTCGTTCGTAGGATCGGAGTTCGTCGAGGTGGCGACCGAGTTGCCTTCGTTCGGCCGGGCCGCGAACGACACCCGGGTCACGCCGCAATCCCCCACCCCAGCCGTTTCTCCCACCAAGGCGAGCCAACCGTCCGCGCGACCGCCGAATTGCTGCAGGTTTCCGCTCGCAGCCGCAGGGGACGGGCTCGCGGCGGGGGACTCGAAGGAGGGAGGCGTGAGGTAGCGGCGCATGGCGAGGTTCTCGCGGGATCGACGGCGCGCGGAGGCGATCCGGCAGGTCCGTTCGCGCGTCGCCTTCAGGTAATCATTCCTTGGCGCGTCACCAGGGGTCGTCGTGTGGAACCGTTGTGTGGAAACCGTAGAGTGCAGTCGTAGTCCGCACTCGTAGGAGCAACCGCACGGGACCCCCTGCTATTCCGATCCAGGGGCGACGGAAGGAGTCAGCCTGGACCGGTGGCTGGATCCTTCGGCGAACCGGAGAATTCAGCGGCCGAGCAGCGCACTCAACCAGGCGCGCGCCGCGGTGCAGTCGGCCCCAGTGACCGCATTTCCCGCGCGCGCCGAGCTTCCCTTCGCGGCCGAGCCATCACGGCTGGGTCGGGCTGGGCGCTCGAAGGGCCCCCCCACCCAGGCGAGCCGCGCGCCGCGCCGTGCGACCGCCCACGGTCCCCGATCGGCGCGCATCTCGCAGCGACCGCTCAGCTCACCGACCGTGAATTGCGTCGCCTGGGGGCCGAGTGGTGCTTCGAGAGCTCTCGCCAAGGTTGTCGCGCGTGCTGCGTCATCCATCACGATGACCCAAGCCGCTGCGCGCACGTTACCGCTACGAAAGACCGCCACGCGATCGCCGCCCCAACCCGCGGCCACGGCCGCTGCTCGGTCGGTCGGCAGCCACTCTTCGAGCAGCACACGGATCGACTGCTCGCCCTGCACGTCGTGGTAGCTGACCTCGAAGCCCGAACCCGGAGGTCCGGCAGGGATGGCGACCTCGAGCGCCGCTTCGCGCGCATCGTACTTCTCCAGGTGCAGCAACTGCTCACTGGTTGCGGGTGGCTTGCCCCACGCGCGATCCACCTCGGCGAAGCCACCTCGGCGGCGCAACGCTTGGACGAAGAGCAGGCCGTCCAAGTAGGGCGCCAGTACCGATCGCCGCAGCAGCGGTGGGATGTCGTCTTTGGCTTCTTCAGTGGCGCGGGCGGAGCCGAACTGCATGCGCAGGGCCTCGTCCGGCACGTCGAGCGAGCTGCTCCCCATCGGCGCGAGCATCGCCTCGAGCATGGCGCTCGTGGCGTCGCCCTCGGCCAAGCCCATGCGCGCCGAGGCGCGATCGCTGCCGTCGTCTTGGAAGCGAACGAACTCCTCCAAGCCGTAGTGCTGATCTTGCAGAGCATGAACCAGCTCGTGCAGCAGCGTGGCGCGCCGCAGATCGCCTTCCAGCTCCTCACGCACGAACATGGCGGCGAGCTTGGGATCGTAGAGGCCTGCCAGATCGGACTGGAGCAGGGCGAGCATGGTCTGCTCCAGATCGAAGTCGAGTGGGACGACGCCGAGCGCGACCAGCAAATCCTCGTTGCCGGTGATGGAGTTCTCGGGCTGATCCTCGTGGAAGCCTTCCAGCAAGTGACGGCGCAAGGCCTCCGTCTCGATGGTGCGACCGCGCACGGGGCGCAGGCTACGCAGCGAGCGGGCCTTCTCCACTTCCGCCAATTCGGCGGCGAACGAGACGTCGCGGCCGGGGGGCAAGGTCCGAGCGGCACCCGACTCGGCAGGCCGCGTCGGCTGGGCCGCGTCGCCCGGAGGCGCAGCGGGTGAAGCCGGCTCGGGCGTACACGCCAGGCTCAGGCCAGCGGAGAGCGCCAGCCAAGATACGCCTCGCAGCCAAACCGGGCCCATTTCGTTCAACCGCCCGTCCGACCACTCAGCGCGGCGGCACGGATGGCTGCGATGCGCGCTTTTCGATCGGGGTGACCGAACACCGCCGCGCCGGCCACCAACACGTTGGCGCCGGCCTCGACGACGGATCGGGCCGTCTGTTCGCTGATTCCGCCGTCCACCTCGATGTCGACCTTCAGGCCACGCTGTTCGATACGCGCCCGTAGACGCGCGATCTTGTCGATCACCAGGGGCAGGAACTTCTGCCCACCGAAACCCGGGTTCACGCTCATCAGCAGAACCTGGTCGACGTCGTCCAGCACGTACTCGATGGTCTCGACGGGCGTCTGGGGGTTCAGGGTGATGCAGGACTTTTTCCCCAGGGCGCGAATGCGGGAGAGCGTTCGCTGGGCATGAAAGTCGGCCTCGATGTGGATGCCGATCAGATCGGCGCCCGCTTCCGCGAACGATTCGACGTAGCGATCGGGCTCGCTGATCATCAGGTGCACGTCGATCGGCAGGCGGGTGGCCTTCTTGGCTGCGGCGACGATGGGCGCGCCCCAGGTGATGTTGGGGACGAAGTGGCCGTCCATCACGTCGACGTGGATGTAGTCGGCGCCGCCAGCCTCGACATCGGCGATCTCGGCGGCGAGCTTGCCCAAATCAGCGCTGAGGATCGACGGGGAGATGAGCAGCGGGTTCGCCATGAGCAGGCCAATACACGCCTTTGCCGAAGCCCTCAACGCAGTCGTGGAAGGGGCCGTTCAGTGCAAGATGGACCGAACGAAGGGCGCGCTGCACAGCGCGCCAGCGGTGCACGATGTGGGCGTGAGACCGTCAGCAGATGACGTGAGAGCGTGAGCAGAAACACCCGTCGAAGCGCGCCGGTCCGCTTGCCGCACTGGGGCGAAAGGGTAAAATGCGGACTCGACCATGATCACGCGACCCCTGGGTAAGCAGGATTTCCATCACATCGTTCAGGTCATCGATCGTTGGTGGGGAGGGCCGACCAGCGCACTCGCACACCCCATCTTCTTCTACGAGCTCGGTTCGCTCGGTCGTGTCGTCGAGCACGACGGCATCATGGTGGGCTTCCTGTTCGGCTTCGTGGCACCTGGGCCGCCCAAGACCGGCTACGTCCACCTGGTGGGCATCCATCCCGACTACCGTCGTCGCGGTGTGGGCAAGGTGCTCTACCAGAGCTTCGAAGAAGAAGCGCGCGCGGCCGAGTGCCGCCGCCTGAAGGCCATCACCGGTCCAGGCAACGACGGCTCGGTCGCCTTCCACTCCGCCTTGGGTTGGACCGCCACCGAGGTCGAGGACTACGCTGGCCCGGCGCGTCCGCGCATCGTCTTCAGCAAGAACCTCTGAGCGAGAGCCATGTCCACCACGAGTCCGGGTCCGAGTCGTTCACCGCGAGTTCAACCCGCAGAGCTGCGGAACATCGGCCTGTTCGGGGCGCTGCCCGAGGCCGTGCTCGAGCACCTCGCCAGCACGCTCGAGATCATCGAGGTGCCACCCGGCACCTATCTGTTCCGCGAGGACGATCCCGCCGACTGCATGTTCGTCGTGCTGCAAGGCGACGTGGAGATCCTGAAGCGCAGCCGAGTCGGCGCCGATGCGCGCGTGGCCGTACTCGGCCCGCGCGACTGGTTCGGTGAGATGAGCATCATCGACGTGCAGCCGCGTTCCGCCACCGTGCTCAGCGTCTCGCCTGCGAGGCTGATCAAGGTGACGGCGGTCGATCTGGATCGACTCTACCGTTTCGACGTGAAGGCCTACGCGCTGATCGTGCTGAACATCGCGCGCGAGATGAGCCGTCGTTTGCGCGTGGCCGACGGCATGATGGCCGAGCTGATCGCCAACGTGGACGGCTGGGTTCGTAAGCGCCCCGACTGACGTCGGCGGCGCTGGGTTCGTAAGCGCCCCGACTGACGTCGACGGCGCTGGGTAAGCGACTGACGTCGACGGGTTCGAACAGGCCGGCAGAATCAGGGCGTTCGAAAACAGGCCGGCAGATCAGGGCGCGCCGCCAACGCCGCCCTCCCCGCCGCCGCCAGCACCACCGCGGGGACCTGCCGCGCCATCTGCGTCGCCACCGTCTTCGGCGCCCATATCGCTGCCGTAGTCCGCGCCGCCATCATCGTGGCTGGGCAGATCGATGCCCTGCGTGAGGCCGCACGCGGTCCCCAACACCGTGAGCCCGACGCTCCAACCGAGGCGCCACCTCATGGGCTGTCCCCGTCGGCTCCACCCGTCGCGTTTCCATCGGCCGTGTCACCGCCAGCACCGCCGCCACCAGCGCCACCACCATCGTCCAGATCGGCGGGCCCTCCACCCGTTGAGGCGCTGGTGCCTCCCGTTCCCGATCCACTGTCGCCCGTCTGACTGTCGCCGTCGGTGAAGGGCGGATCGATCCCGGGCGACAGCGCACACGCAGCGCCGAGGAGCGAACCAACGGCAATGAGGAGGAAGGGGCGCATGGGAGTCGACGGGGTTGGCTCGGGACGTTGCAAGGCCTGGGCCAGATCCAATGTAGCCGGATCCGGGGATCTGTGCCCGAGAATCGAGCCTCCGGCCCGGAGGCGTGCAGGCTCCGGGTGGAGAGGTGGCACAGAACAGTGGCACAAATTGGGGCGAACCTGTCAGGGGGCCCCGGTCCGAGCGCCCCCGTCAGGACTCGGCCGAGCCTTTGAGTCGGCGCGCCTGCTCGAGCAGCGCCAGCGCTGCAGCGGTGTCGCGCTGTTCTAGCGAAGCGCCCGCACTGTCCAGCTGCTGGGCCAACAGGCGCAGCGCGCGCCCGATCTCGTCACCGTTGGTCTCGAAAATATCGCGCCACATCGATTCGGCGCCGCCCGCTACCCGCGTAGCCGAGGCGAAGCCGGGGCCCGCCGCGCGCAGCGCCTGCTCGCGATCCGCCAGCACGGCCAGCGCGCTGGCCAGCAACTGCGGGAGGTGGCTGGTGATGGCAACGCTGTGGTCGTGGTCTTCGGGGCTCAGTTCAGCGGCGCGCGCGCCCAACCCGGCCACGAATTCGCGCAGCAGCTCCACCGCTTCAGGTGCAGCTCCGGCTGGGCAGAGAAGCCAGCTCCGGCCATCGAACAGTTCGGCGCTGGCCTGTTCGAGGCCGCCCACCGGTCGCCCTGCCATGGGGTGACTCGGCACGAAGCGTTCCTGACCGGGAAGGCCGCGAGCCGCGTTCACCACGGCTCGCTTGGTCGAACCGCAGTCCGTGACCACACCTCCGGAGCCGAGCGCTCTTGGCAGCTCGGCCATGATCGACTGCACCGGGGTGGCCAGTACGACCAGGCCCGCGCCGGCCAATCCAGCCGTTACCGCCGCGTCATCGGAAGCCGAAAACCACTCGTCGAAGGGATGGCGAGCCGGTTCGGCGCGGCGATCGATGGCCACGATCCGTCGGGCCAAGCCGGCGCGCCGGGCGGCCAGCGCTACCGAGCCGCCAATCAAGCCCGCGCCGAAGATCGTCAACTTTTCCAACATGCTCGCCCGCTCGGTGGAGCCCATAGCACGACCCAGCCGGGGATCGGGACCAGCGCCGAGTCCAGACGGTTCCCCGCCCGGCCCACTTTGCGTGGGGCCATCGGGGACGAGGTGTCCGAGTCGTGGGCTTGTGGTACCTAAGAAGTCCGCCCTCTTGGCGAGACGGCCCGGGCGGTGTGCCGCTCTCGGCGCAGACCTTCCATCGTGCCCTCCACTTTGTCTTCCACCGATCCCCTGTTGGGGCAGCTCGTCGCCGGTCGTTACCGGGTGATGCGCTGCTTGGGCGAGGGCGGAATGGGCAAGGTCTACATGGCCGAGCACGAGGCCATCGAGAAGCGCATTGCGCTCAAGGTGTTGCACCGCGAGTACTCGGCCAACACCGACGTGGTCGAGCGCTTCAAGCAAGAGGCGATCAGCGCCTCGCGTATCAAGCACCCCAACGTCATCGATGTCTTCGACTTCGGTCAGCTCGAGGACGGCGCCTGTTACATCGCCATGGAGCTGCTCGAGGGCCAGGACCTCGGTGATGCGCTCCAACAGGTGGGCGCCTTCGATCCCGAGCAGGGTCTGCGTATCGTGCTCCAGGTCAGCCGTGCGCTGGGCGCAGCACACATGCGAGGCGTCGTTCACCGCGATTTGAAGCCCGAAAACGTGTTCTTGCAGAACACGCCCGAGGGCGAGCAGGTGGTGAAGATCGTCGACTTCGGCATTGCCCAGCTGCGCAAGAACGAGGACGCGGACGCACCGGTCGAAGAGCGCAAGCGTCGGCTCACGCGCACCGGCATGATCTTCGGCACGCCCGAGTACATGGCGCCCGAGCAGGCGCGCGGCCTGGGCGTGGATCAGCGCTCGGACGTCTACGCCACGGGCTGCATCCTCTACGAGCTCCTTTCGGGGAGCGTGCCGTTTATTGGCGAGAGCTTCCTGGACGTCTTGAACAAGCACGTGATGGCGCCGGTGCCGTCGCTCCGCGCTCAGCCGCACGCGGGGCCGGTGT
>DATIDO010000734.1:0-3847 GCA_035456245.1 Polyangiaceae bacterium | reverse complement strand
GGGCAAGCGGCGCGACGCGGGCCCCGCCGAGACGCAGTTGGCCGCCGCCGCCGAGCCGCCGGCGCCCGAGCACCTGGCGCCCGAGCATCTCGCGGAGCCGCCCACCGGTCCGACGGTAGCCACGGCCGCCGACTGACGCGTTCGACCGAGACGCCGATGCGCCCAGCGCTGCTCGAGCTGTTCGGGACCCTCTGGCCGAGCTATTTCGTCCTTCTGGCGGCTGGGTTCGTCTTCGCGACCTGGGGTGGTGCCCTCTGGGCGAGGCGCGTCGGCCACAACCCGGACGTGATCGTCGACCTGGGGCTGTCGATGCTCATCTTCGGTGTGCTGGGCGGCCGCCTGCTGCACGTGTTGTGCGACGGACACCTGGACGACTACGTGCATCTCTGTACCGCTCCCGAGCTGGTGAGCTGGAAGATTGGCCGCGCCGAGTGCCTGCGCGCGGACACTCCAGGTCAACTGGATGCGTGGCTGGGGGCGAGCGCCCGAGCTCTTGGCAGGTGGGACGAGGCAGCCGGCGTGTGCCGCCCGATCGAGCGGGACTGCTTTGCCTGGGCGCGCTTCTGGGCGGGAGGTCTCACCTACTACGGAGGCTTCCTGGGGGCTTCGCTGGCCGCTTGGTTCTTGCTGCGACGCGACCGCTTCCCGTTCTGGAAGGCCGCCGACATGGCCGGTCAGATGGTCCCGCTCGGGCTCTGCTTCGGGCGCATGGGCTGCCTGCTGGGCGGCTGCTGCTTCGGTAAGCCGTGGGATTCACCGATCGGTGTCGTGTTCCCCGGGGGCAGTCCGGCCAGTCACGTCCAGGCCGAGCTGGGGCTCCTGGACTCGTCCATGTTGCCTTCGTTGCCCGTCCACCCCACCCAGCTTTACGAGGCCGCGGGAGCGCTGGCTCTCACACTCCTTCTGGTGCTCTGGCTCCACCCGCGCAAGCGCTACGATGGTCAGGTCTTCGTTGCGTTCGTCGGCGGCTACGCGACGCTGCGCTTCTTGCTGGAGTTTGCGCGGGCGGACGAGCGGGGTGGGGTGGCGGCCCTCTCCACCAGCCAATGGCTGGGCGTCGGCCTCGGGCTGGGCGCTCTCTGGCTGCACCGACGGCTGGAAAGTCGTCGGACTCGGCCAATCTGCTAGGCTCGGCGCGTGACTCGTCTTTCTTGCTTGGGTGCGGCCTGGCTCGTTGCCAGCTGCGTTCTCGTGTTCGCCTGCCAAACCGAGGAGCGCCAGCGTCCGAGCTACGACGGCTCGTGCTCTGACACGTCGTGTGACGGCCTGACGGATGGTGCGAGCACGCCGGGTGGTGGGGGCGGCGGAAGCACCGGCCAGGGTGGAGAGAGCGGTCAGGTGAGTGGGCGCTTCGAGGTGTTCACGTCGGACGACTTCGTAGCCACCATCCCCTATCAGGGTGCAGGCAAGGTGCTGGGACAGGCTCCCGGTGCCGTCGATTGGGTGGAGGCCGAGGTGGAGACGGGGCTCTTCACTTTGGACGGAGTCGCGAGCGGTCCGCAGGTCTGGTTCCTGGGGCGTCCCAGCGAGACGCCGCAGTTCTTCGATACCTTCACCCTGCAGGATTCGACCCAGGACGTGGTCGCGGTCCCGCTCGTGTCCAGCACGACGATCGAATCGATCTACAGCGCGGTAGCCCGGGACAACCCCCGAGCCGACTCGGCTCAAGTGATCGTCACGGTGCGCGATCAGACGGGGGCTGGCATCTCGGATGTGGCTGTCATCGTCGATGGGGCCGAATTCACCGCCTACGACGGTGGCGGCTTCTGGTCGTCGCAGCTGACGGAGACCAGCTCGGCCGGAGTGGTCCTGGCGGGCAATGTCCCGGCCGCGGCGGCACCTGGGCAGCAGTTGCGGGTCGAGCTGAGCGGGGCCGTGACGCGCATTTTCTACGTGCGTGGGGCGGCGAACGCCGTGACGGTCGTTCGTGTGGTGAACGGCCCCTGAAAGGTCGAATGCCGGTTCGAGGCGGTGACGCCGGCCGGGGCCTTTGCTAGGGCAGCGTCATGGCTGTGCGCATCGACGGCAAAGCCGTTGCCTTGGAAGTTCGGGAGCAGGTGAAGGTGCGCGCGGCCGAGTTCGCGGCACGGCACGGTCGCGCGGTGGGCCTCCATGTCGTCCTGGTCGGGGACGATCCGGGCTCTGCCGTCTACGTGCGCAACAAGGAGCTGGCCGCCGAGGCGGCAGGCATCGCAGGCGAGGTGCATCGTCTGCCCGCCGACACGAGCGAGGCCACGCTCCTCGCGCTGGTGCGCAAGCTGAACGATCGGGACGACGTGGACGGGATCCTGGTTCAGTTCCCGGTTCCACAGCAGATCAGCCAGGGGCGTGTGCTCGAGACGATCTCGCCCGACAAGGACGTGGATGGTCTGCACGCAGTGAGCGCAGGACGCTTGTGGTCGGGCCTGCCCGGTCTCGTGTCCTGTACGCCGGCCGGCTGCATGCGGCTCTTGGAAAAGACGGGTGTGCCGCTGCGCGGAGCTCGCGCCATCGTGCTCGGACGCAGCAACCTCGTCGGCAAGCCAATCGCCGCGCTGCTGCTGGCGGCCGATTGCACGGTCACCTTGGCTCATTCGCGCACCGTCGATCTGCCGGCGCGCTGTCGGGAAGCCGACATCGTCATCGCCGCGGTGGGGCGTCCCCGTCTGGTGGGAGCCGACTGGATCCGCCCCGGAGCCTGCGTCATCGATGTCGGTATCAATCGGTTGCCCGACGGCAAGATCGTGGGTGACGTGGACTATGCGGCGGTCGAACCGATCGCTGGCTTCATCACGCCCGTTCCCGGCGGTGTCGGCCCCATGACGATCGCGATGCTGCTCGAGAACACGGTGAAAGCGGCGGAAGCGCGCGTCGCCGCTCAGGTCCGTTGAAGGCGGCCGCCCTCAGTGGGCTTCGCTCGGCGCGACGCGGTTTCGCAAGGCTTCGACCACCGCGAGGGTGCGCTCGCGGGTCTCTTCCCGGGTGCCCGAGTTGTCGATGACGTAATCGGCGCGTGCGGCCTTGTCCTCGAGCGGCCACTGGGCGGCCAGGCGGGCCGCGAAGCGCTCCGCACCCCCTCCGTCGCGGGCCTCGGCGCGAGCCGCGCGCGCGGCGGGTGGGGCGACCACGACCACGACGGGTCGGAATCGCTCGGCTTGATTGGTTTCGAACAGCAGCGGCACGTCGTAGGCGATCCAGTCGTGGCCAGCCTCTTCCAGTCGCGCGAAGCGCAGCGCAGCCTCGGCGCGGATCAACGGGTGCAGGATGGCCTCGAGCCGCGCTCGCTCGGACGCGTCCGCAAAGACCCGCTGGCCGAGCCGTGCTCGATCGAGGCCCCCTGTCGAGTCCAACACCTCTTCACCGAAGGCCTCCGCGATCCGAGCCAGCGCGGGTTGGCCCGGCTCGACGAGCTCGCGCGCCAGCGAGTCGGCGTCGACCACCGGGATCCCTGCCTCGCGCAGGAATTCCGCTACGGTACTCTTACCGCTGGCGATTCCGCCGGTGAGCGCGAAGATACGACTGGGCATGGCCGGTAGACCCGAAGCTAGCGGGGGCGGGGCACCCTCTCCAGGGTGCGCGAACGGCCGGGCCGACATGGGCGCGCGGAAGAGGCGGACCGCCCTGAGTGGAGGCGCGTCCCTATTGGGAGGCGCGGCCGTGCTTGGGACGACGTTGCTTGGGACGACGTTGCTTGGGACGACGTTGCTCGGGACGGCGCTGTTCGGGGCGGCGGCGCTGCTGGGCACGACGGGCTGCCAGGCGCAGGCGGCGGCCCCCGCGGCGAGCTCTCCGCCGGCATTGGCGGCGAGTGGCACGGACGTCGTGCATCCGGCGTCCGAATCGAGCACTCACACCGAGGCCAACTGGT
>DATIDO010000733.1:0-3412 GCA_035456245.1 Polyangiaceae bacterium | reverse complement strand
CACCCGCTTCCGCGAGCGCTTCAAGGCCGAGCTCGAGCTGCGTCAGCTCGACCCGCAGCACTTCGAGTTCACGATTCGCGAAGCGACCGAGAGCTCGATTCGCGAGCGCGCCGTCGCTCAGGCCAAGGACATCATCCTGCGTCGCGTCGACGCGCTGGGCCTGCGCGAGGCTTCCGTGTCCACGCGCGACGAGGACGTGATCGTCGAGGTGCCGGGCGACAAGGAGGCGATCTTCGCCGAGATCCGCGAGATCATCAGCCAGACGGCCCGCCTCGAGTTCAAGCTGCTCGACGACGAGTCGGACTACTTCGCCGATCTCGAGCGAACCAGCGCGCCCGAGAGCTTGCCCGAGGGCTTGCAGTTCCGTCGCGAGACGGTGCCCGTCGGCCTGGACGCCAGCGGTGAGGCAGCGACGCGCGTCGGTACCTTCGCCTACGTACCGTTCCTGCCCGGTGAGAAGAGCGCCGCGGCTCTGGCTCGGCTGAAGAGCTGGATCGCCACGCTCACCCCGCCGCCCGATCGCGAGATCGGCTACGAGCTGGAGTACCGCGTCGTCGACCAGGCAACGCTGAAGGAAGAAGAGGCCGGTTACCGGACCTACCTGCTGCGCTCGCGCACGGAGATCACCGGTGACATGGTGCGTGACGCTGCGGCGCAGCCCAGCCAGGCGACCCAGTCGCTGGGCGGATGGCACGTCTCGATCTCGTTCACCGACCAGGGTGGCAAGATGTTCGAGCGCACCACCGGCGCCAACGTGAAGCGCCGCTTCGCCATCATCCTGGACGGCAAGGTCGAGAGTGCTCCGCAGATCCTCGACCGCATCGCCGGCGGCAATGCCCAGATCACCATGGGCTCGGGTGACCCGCAGATTCAGCTGCGCGACAGCAAGAAGCTCGAGCTCGTGCTGCGTTCCGGTGCGCTGCCCGCGCCCATCTCGCCCTCCAACGAGCAGCTCATCGGCCCCTCGCTGGGTGAGGAGGCCATCCGCCTGGCAGTGCAGGGCGCAGCCGGTGGCGCGGCCATCGTGCTGCTCTTCATGTTCCTCTACTACCGAATCGGCGGCCTGATCGCCGACGTCTCGGTGCTGATGAACCTGTTCCTGCAGCTGGGCGTGCTGGCTTCGTTCGGTGCATCGATGACCTTGCCCGGTATCGCCGGCCTGGCCCTGACCCTGGGCATGGGTGTCGACGCCAACATCCTGATCAACGAGCGCATTCGCGAGGAGCTGCGCGAGGGCAAGAGCCCGCGAACGGCCATCGAGATCGGCTACAACAAGGCCACGTCGGCGATCGTCGATGGCCAGCTGACGACCTTCATCGCCGGCGTCGTGCTCGCGCAGTACGGCACGGGTCCGATCAAGGGCTTTGCCGTCAACTTGATGGTGGGCGTGGTCATCAGCATCTTCACCGGCGTGGTCGTGAGCCGCGTCCTCTTCGACTTGTGGCTCCTGATCGCCGGCAAGAACGCCAGCAAGGGATTGGTCTGATCATGCAGTTCTTCCCGATTGGTCGAACCTACGACTTCATGAAGTACCGCGTCCCCGCGGTGGCAGCCAGCGCGCTGCTGTGCGTGGTCTCGGCCGTGCTGTTGTTCGTGCCGGGCCCCAAGCTCTCCACGGACTTCGTGGGTGGCACCGAGGTCGAGGTGGCCTTCGAGGGCCAGGTGACGCCCAGCCAGATCCAGCAGGTCATCGAGGCCAAGGGCTTCTCGCGCCCCGACGTCATCCACGTCGACGACGAGAAGAACCCGCACCGTTACCTGATCCGCGTGCAAGAGGTGTCGACCGTGGCCGATTCGGTCCGCGCCGCCGTCGAGAGCAAGCTCTGCCTGGACGACAAGCCGCGCCCCGACTGCCAGAACCGCGCTACCGAGGTGAAGTTCAGCCCCGGCGGCGAGAAGGTCAGCGTGCGCTTCGACGCCCCCCCGGATCTGGAGTGGGTCCGCGCGCAGGTGGCCAGCGTGAGCGGGGTGCAGGTGCGCCCCGGCGCAAACAATCCGACTCTGCAGAGCGCGCGTGACAACCGCGTCGACGTGGCGCTGACCAGCCTGGGCGATCAGATGATGGCGGGCCTGCGCCAGGGTCTCCCGCAGGGCGTCACGCCCGACCAGGCGCTGCGTACCGAGTGGATTGGCCCCAAGGCGGGTGCGCAGCTGCGCGACGCCGCGATCAAGAGCGTGCTGATCTCGCTCTTCTTCATCATGGCCTACGTGGCCCTGCGCTTCGACATTCGCTTCGCCCCGGGCGGTGTGATCGCGCTGGCTCACGACGCGCTCGGCACGGTCGGCATCCTGATCATGATGGGTCGCGAGCTGAGCCTGATCACGGTCGCTGCCGTGCTCACCATCATCGGCTTCTCGGTGAACGATACGGTCGTGATCTACGATCGCGTCCGCGAGCACATGGCGCGCAGCCGGGGCGAGAGCTTCTCGCGGCTGATCAACGTGAGCCTGTCGGAGACGCTGAGCCGCACCATCCTCACCTCCAGCACGGTGATCATGGTGTTGTTGTGCTTCTTCATCTGGGGAACCGGATCGCTCAAGGATTTCGCGCTCACCCTGATCATCGGCATGCTGCTCGGCGTCTATTCGTCGATCTACGTGGCGCTGCCGATCACCGAGGTCTTCGATCGTCGCTTCCTGAACAAGAGCCGCAAGGCTGCGGCCTCGACCTGAGGCGGAGGCGACGGTGGCCTCGTCCAGCCCTGGGGCGCCTCCCCGAACTCGGACGCTGCGCGTGCAGCTCGCTCGGCTCGGCTTGGGCGAAGGCACGGCCGAGCGGGAGCGCTTCTTGCGTCCCCGCCTGGCCGAGCTGACTCGCCCGGACGCCATGGTCGATCGCTCGACGGCCGCCCGACGTCTGGCGCGCGCCGTGCGGGAGAACGAACGCATCGTGGTCTTCGGTGACTACGACTGCGACGGCATGACCGCCACGGCCATCCTGACCGACGCGCTACGCGAGCTGGGCGCCTCGTCGGTCACACCGGTCTTGGCCAGTCGCTTCGCCGGTGGCTACGGCTTGTCCGCGCGCGCCCTCGAACGCGTCCTCGAAGCCGAGCCGTCCTTGGTCATCACCTGCGACTGCGGCTCGTCGGATCACCCGTCGCTCGAACGGCTCCGACAGCGCGGCGTCGACGCCGTGGTGATCGATCACCACTTGGTCCCAGCGGAGCCGCTGCCGGCGCTGGCCTTCCTGAACCCGCACCGGCCGGATTGCGGCTTTGCCTACAAAGGCCTGGCCTCCTGCGGCCTGGCCTTCAGCGTCGTCGCGGCGCTGCGCAGCGAGCTCGGAGCCCAGCTCGATCCGAAGGGTTACCTCGATTTGGTCGCCATCGGCACCATCGCGGACGTCGCGCCGCTCGACGGAGACAACCGCGCGTTGGTGCGGGCAGGGCTCGCTCAGCTGGCCAAGACG
>DATIDO010000732.1:0-12020 GCA_035456245.1 Polyangiaceae bacterium | reverse complement strand
TCGCTCTTCAACTCGCGCAGCCCTTCCAGGCGATCCGAGCTTTGAAACAAGAAGACCAAGGTGTCGACGGCGCGTTCCAAGCGCTCCGCCTCGCCTTTGCGATCGAACGTGAGTTCGACCCGCGCGGCCAGCCCATCGGCGCGCAAATCGGCGCTGGCCGTGACCAGCGACGCGTGTTCGAGCATGCCGGCGGCGCGAGGCGCGGCGGTCTTCAGCTGCTCGAAGAGCGGCGCCATGCGCACGGCCACCGAGACCACGCCGCGCGCCGCTGGTTCCAGGCCGCTCTCGCTGCGCCCGAGCTCGACCGTGCGCTCCACCGCGTCGAGCTCGGCCTGAGTGGCCACGATCCACAGCTCGTCACCGTAGGTGTAGAGGCGCGCGGGCGAATTGCGCCGCGGCACCGAACGAGCGTCGAACACCGACCAACCGTTGCCCAGATCGCGCCCCGGCAAGAAGGCCGCGGCGCGCTGGTCCGCCGAGATGGTGGAGAAGTTCCCCTCCAAGACGGCGACGCCGTCGACGCGCTCCGCGCGCATGTCGGGTCGAAGTCCCAGCCACAGTCGCTGACTCTGGGTGAGCGCTTGGGCGATCACGTTGGCCGCGGGCTCGGCGTCGCCGGCCCCCCGCTTCGACAGATCGAGCAGCTGCTCGGTGCTCCCCGGGGGCAGCTCCTGACGCAGACGCTCGGTGTCCAAGCGCACGACCACGTCGAGATCGGCAGGCAAATAGCTGACGGCGGGCCGTCGGGTCGCCGGCGACGGCGCCGCCGCGTCGGGCGTCTCGCCGCCACAGCTCGCGGTGCCGAGCCCCAAGAGGCCCAGGATCAGCAAACGAGACGCGAGCCGCCTCATGCGCGAGCATTCCGTTGGGCGAGCTCGGCGGCCACGGCTTGCACGCGCGCGACCATCGTCTCGACCACCTGATCGATGCCGAGCTCCGACGAGTCGACGAGCACCGCGTCGTCCGCGCGCACCAGCGGCGCGACCGAGCGGAGCGAGTCACGACGATCCCGCTCCTCGACCTCGGACTGCACCTGCTCGAGCGAGGGGGCATCTCCGCGCTCGAGCAGCTCGGCGCGCCGCCGCTCGGCCCGCACCCGGCTCGAGGCCGTCAAAAAGAACTTCGCCTCCGCGTCGGGAAAGACCACGGAGCCGATATCGCGCCCCTCGAGCACCACGCCGCCGTCTCGACCCAGCTCGCGCTGCATGTCCAAGAGCGCCGCCCGCACCTCCGGCAGCTGGGAAGTCTGGCTGGCGGCCAGGCCCACCTGCTGCGCGCGGATGTCCGTCGAAACGTCCCGACCGAGCACGGTGATCTTGGTGCCTTCGCTCGAAGGGCCCAGGGCGATCGCGCCCGGCTCCGCCAGCTCGCGGGCGATGCGCGCGACGCCTGCCACGTCATCGAGGTGCACTCCTCGCTCGATGGTGAGCCAGGCCACTGCTCGATAGAGCGCGCCGGTGTCCACTCGCGTGTAGCCGAGGCGCTCGGCGACGCGACGCGTCACGGTGCTCTTGCCGGCTCCGGCCGGTCCGTCGATGGCCACGACGGGGCGTGTTCTGGAAGGTGCGTTCACGGTTCTCGTTCTAACTCCAAGCTGGCGCCGAGCGCCCGCCACGTTCCGATGAAGCGAGGAAACACCTCGCGCAAACAGTCGACGTCGTCGATGTAACAGGGACCATCGGCGCGCAGCGCGAGCAGACAGCCGAGGAACACCAGCCGCGGATCGCCTCCGCTGGTCAGCCGGAAGGCCGATAGCGGCCCGGCGCGCCCCTTCACCACCAGTCCCACCTCGCTGGGCGCGGCTTCGATTCCGGCGCTACGCAAGAAGCCGATCACGCGGGAGAACCAGCGCGGCTCGGCCGAGCGGCTGCAGGCGACGAGATCGGACAGGCTCGACGTCCCTTCGGCGCCTGCCAGCAGCACCGCGAGCGGAGCCGCCGACTCGCCCAAGCGCAGCACCGGCTCACCCGCCAAGTCGGCGCGACGCAGCCGGGCCACGAGGGCAGCCCCGGAGAGCTCGGCCGATTCGACAGCGGACTCCCCCTCGAACGGCACGGTACCGAACGGCACGGTACCGAACGACATGTTCCCGAACGGCTCGCCCTGCGCCTCGCCCTGGGGCGTGAACCCCACCGGACCGCCCAGCAGCCGCACCAAGTTGAAAAAGTCCGTGCGCGTCGGGTTGGTCCCGACGCCGCGCAGCTCGATCCGGCTACCGGGAACCAAGAGCGCCGCGGCGCCGAGCCAGTCACCCAGCTCCACCGAGCCCACCGCCTCCCATTGCGTCGGCGCGAGCGCGTCGGCGTCCCGCGGGGGGTGCAGGGTGACCGAGGTCCCCTCGACGTGCAGCGGGGCGCGGACGCGCAAGAGCGCTCGCTCCAGGTGATCCTCCGACAGCCACGTCTCCTCCACCGTCGTCGGGGTGGCCGCACGCAGCCCCAGGAGCAGGAGCGCCTGCTTCACCCAAGGAAAGGCGCCGCTCGTTTGCACGGCGATGCCCTCGGGGCGCTCGCTCGAAGCCAGCAGCAGCAAGCGCGCGCCCTCGTTCTCGCGCTGCACCCGCACCAGGCCACAGGCTTCGAGCATCTCGCCCAGCGTGTCGGCCACGGTGGCGTCCACCCACAGCTCGCTCTCGAACGGGCGGGCGACCAAGAGGCCCAGGAGCAACGCGGCGACTCGCGCCTCGCCGCGCAGGTCGAGCGTCTCGCTACACGGTGTCCAGTCGCCGAGCGCCGCGCCGCGTAGGCTCACGTCGTCGCCGCTCCGCTCGGATGCGACGCCGAAGCGCGCGAGCGCGCTCAGCAGCGTCTCGGTGGCGCGGCCGCTGCCGGCCCCGACGTAGGTACTCTTGCCGCGCGAGAGCGCGCCCAGGGCCAGGCGGGCGAGCAAGATGCGCTCGTCGGCGGGGAGGCGGACGCTGCCGCGCAGCGGCCCGCGCGCGGGATGAACGATCAGTCGAGCGACCATGATTTCAACGCGGCGCCGGCTCGGTGGGCGCGAGCACGCCCTCTTGCTCGATGCGACCCAGCACTTCGTCCGTCTGCGTCAGCAGCATGGCGATGGCGCGGCCGTCCACGGCGACGGTCACCTGCGTGTCCTTGCCCGTGGCGCGCGTCTCCAGGCTGCGGATGGGCCGCGGCATCTTGAGCATGGCGAGCAGCATTTCGGCGCGCCGCAGGGCGGCCGCCTGAGCCTCCAGCGCGGCACTCGCGCGGACGGCCGACTCGGGGCTGTCGTAGGTCAACGTCCCGGCCAGATGCATGCCCGGATCGGAGAAGTTCCCGAGCAGGCGCCCGGCGCGCATGCCTTCCAAGAAGGCCAGCTTGGTGCGCAGCACCGAGGGAACCGGTTGCGCGTCCAGATCGACGCCCAGCACCAGGGCAGCCGTCTTCTGCGCCAACATCTGCTCGTACCAGCTGGGCAGCGAGCGCAGGAGGCGCCCCTCTTCGATGCGCTCCAGCACGCGGCGCACGCCGACCTCGCTACCGAACACCAAGGTCTGCTTGGTCACCGGCACCATGGCCCAGCCGTCGGTCACGTAGACCTTGCGGCCCGCGAACGAGTTCACCTGGATGGGGCGGCCATTGCGGGCCGTCGGATCGGCGGCGATGGCGGCGGCGATACCCTCGCGATCGAAGCGACCACGCGCCACGGCGACCGCGTCGGCCCCGGCCGTGGCGTACATGCCGAGCACGACCTGATCCACGTCGCTGCCCAGGTTGAAGTCGCCCTTGCTCGACAGCGGCAGGTGCTCGACCAGGACCTGGTTGGCCTCCGTGCCGAAAGACGCCGCGGCGAGCGCCTTGGCGTCGAGCCACACCCAGGCCACGGCTCCACCGGGCAGGAGCCGCCACGGATCACCGTCCACGTCGGCATCGGGCGCGCCGCGCCCCGCCGCCGTCAGCACGATTTGCTCGGGTGGGGCCGCGCAACCGGGCAGCGCCAAGCAGGCCAAAGCCAGCCCGCACACCGCGCGCCGACCCATTCGACTCCACGAGCCCCGCGCCCGACCGAAGAAGCTCACCGCGCGCCTCCGTTCGAGCCCGGCGCTGCAGCGAAGATCTCGGCGAGCGCCCCGAGCAACTTGTCGTTCTCTCGCTCGCTTCCCACCGTCACACGCAGGTGCGTCGCCAGGCCTGGCAGCGGTCGCACGATCACCCCGCGCGAGAGCAGCGCCTCGTTCAGATCCGCGCTCGGGCGGCCGAAATCCGCCAGAATGAAGTTGGCCTGACTGGGGAAGACGCGCGTGGCCCAGCGAGCGAGCTCGCGCTCCAGCCGCGCCCGCTCGCGAGTGTTCAGCTCCACGGTGCGCTGCAAGTGCTGGTGATCGCCGAGAGCCGCGATGGCCGCCTCCTGGCTGGGCACGCCGACGTTGAAGGGCGCGCGAACGCGGTGCAGGTAACCCACCAGCTCGGCCGGGCCGATGCCGTAGCCGACTCGCATACCGGCGAGCCCGTAAGCCTTGGAGAACGTGCGCAGCACGACGATGTTCGGGTGCAAGTCGCGCAGCTGGAGGCCATCGGGGTAGTCGTCGGCCGTCGCGAACTCGAAGTAGGCCTCGTCGAGCGCCACGATGGCCCGCTCGGGCACCTGCCGCAGGAACCGCTCGAGCGCCGCCCGCGGCACATAGGTGCCCGTGGGGTTGTTGGGGTTGTCGAGCAGGAGCAGCTTGGTCTTGGGGCCGAGCGCCTCGGACCAAGCGTCCAGCGCGTGAACCAGATCGACCGTGGTCTTCACCTTGCGGAAGCCCACTCCCTGCGCCTGAGCGACCACGGGGTACATGGCGAACGACGGATCTCCGAACACGATCTCGTCGTTCGGGGTCACGAACGTGCGCACCAGCAGCTCGATGATTTCGTTCGAGCCGTTGCCCTGCACGACCTCGTCGGGCGTCACACCGTGGAAGTCTGCGATGGCCGTGCGCAGGCGGTGGCCGGCGCCGTCGGGGTAGCGGTGGACGCCTTCGAGCGCGCGATGTGCGGCCTCCAGCGCGAGGGGGCTCGGGCCGAGCGGGTTCTCGTTCGACGCGAGCTTCACGATGTCGGAGAGACCTCGTTCACGCGCCAGCTCTTCGATGGGCTTGCCGCCTTGATAGGGACGCAGCGCCTCGATGTGGGAGGGGACCTGGGCCATGGCGGGGCGGAGCCTACGACGGGGCCGGCTGGATCCAAGCGCTCGGCGACTTGAGGAGAAAGCAGGCGGCCGATACCGTGGATGGGTGAAGGTGCGCCCGACCGTTCCAGCCCGAATCAGCTGCGCCGCGCTGAGCCTGCCGGCGGTCCTGCTGCTCCTGGCTGGCGCCGCGGGCTGCGACACGGAAGGTGCAGCCCCGGCCCGAGAGCAGCCGAAGCGAGCGACCGAGCCTTCGACTGGGTCCAGCTCCCCTGCCCCCCCGACTGCGCCGCCCGCCTCGACTGCTCCACCCGGCTCCAGTGCGCCGCCCAGCTCGACCGCGCTGCCCAGCCGGAGCGTCCCGCTCGACACCGAGCGCGGCGAGCTGCGCGTCGAGTCCACCGGCCGCAAGCCCCGCCGCCCGCTCCGCTACACCCTGCGTCGACTGATCCGCCGCTTCGAGATCGTGCAACGCATGAGTCCTCAACTCAGCGTCGACGGGCGGCGAGTCCCCGGCGCTCCGGCCATGTCCATCGAGGCCGGCGGCGCCCTTCGACTCGAGGCTCCTCCTGCGCCCGATTCCGGCGCCCGCCGTGAGTTCACCATCGAGCGGTTGCTGCCCACGTCGGCCGCCCTCACCTCCGAAGATCTCGTGCACCTCCAACAGCGCTTCGCCAGCTTCGAAGGCAGCATCGCGCGCGACACGATGGGCCCGCGCGGCGAACCGCTGCGCGCCGAAACACTGCGCGCCGAGACACTGCGCGCCGAGACACTGCGCGCCGAGCTGCTCTTACCCAGCGTGCCTCAGCCCGAAGTGCAGGATTTCCTGGGGCGGCTGGGCAGCGGCGCGTTCGGCATCTTTCCGGAGCTGCCCGAGGAGCCGCTCGGCGTCGGTGCGCGCTTCGTGACGGAGCGCGACAGCCACGAGGGCGGCGTGCGTCTGCACGAGCGCACGACCTTCGAGCTCGTTCGCGCCCAAGGCACCCACCTTTGGCTGAAGGTCACGCAGACGCAGCGCGCCGAGTCGCAGCCGCTCGATGGTGCCATTGCCACTCCGGGCGCGGGCGCCACCGCCCAACTCGAGTCACTGGACGGCGAGATGTCCGGCCAGCTCGACATCGACTCGAGCGCACTCGAACAAAAGGGGCGCCTGAGCGGGCACCTCAATCTGGTGACCCGCCAGACCACCGCCCAAGGACACTCGAGCCGCTCGCGCCTCGCCACGCAGATGGAACTCACCGTCCGCGTCTTCACCGCCCCCTAGCGACCGCCGTCCCACGCACCCAACGACGACCGCGCGAGCCCGCGTCTACGCGAGCCCACAACAACGGCGAATCGTCCGACTCACCCGTTCCCCGCGCACCGGCCCAAACCCCAATTGCGCGAGCCCGCGTTCGACGCGGGCTCCAAACAAGAACGGCACAAGCGCGCGTCAGACGCGCGCCCCAACAACGGCCAATCGCCGAGTCCAACCGTTCCCGCGCACCGGCCCAAACCCCGATTGCGCGAGCCCGCGTCCGACGCGGGCCCCAACAAGAACGGCACGAGCCCGCGTCTTACGCGCGCCCCAACAACGAATCGCCGAGCTCACCCAGTCCCGCGCACCGTCCCAACCACGATTGCGCGAGCGCGCGTCTTACGCGCGCCCAACCAACTCAGCGCAGGCCGAGAAGGAACTGCGCCACGTCGAAGCGACGACTGGTGTCCAGCTTACCGAAGATGGCGGCCACCTGGTTGGCGACCGTGCGCTCCGCGCTGCCGCGCTCGATGGCAATGTCGCGGTTCGACAGTCCGTCGCACACGAGCCAAGCCACGTGCGTCTCGGCGGACGACAGGCGCACCTCGATTTCGGGGCGCGGGGGAACCAAGCAGCGCAGGCTGATGAGCGACTCCTCACCGTAGGCGACCTCGGCGATCTGACCACGGCCGGCACGACCCCGTTCCACTTCACGAAGCATGCGCCAGACCTGGAGCGCGGTGAAGCGCGAGGTCGTCCCGAGCTTGGTCAGGGCATTGCCCAGGTGACCACAGACGCACTGGCGGGTGATGCCGAGCTGCTGGGAGACCGTTCGGTCGGGCACGCCTTCGAGGACGGCCTGGAGGACCTCGCGCTCGCGGTTGCTGAGCACGATGGCCGCCCCGCGGAGGAGGATGCGGAGTTCAGTGCCGCGGCGCTCCACGTCGACGATCATCCAGTCACCCTGAAGGAATGACTCACGACTCAGTCGGCTGGCATGCCCGACGGCATGATGAGTGACCAAGTTCGCTGCGGCGCGCGGAGAGAGTCTGGTTCCAGACTCCGGTACATCGAGTACTTCCGGGGCTGCGTTGTTCGCGACGGGGAGGAGGGTGAGCTTCTCGACTTGTGCGTTGACCATGGCGACTCCGAAAGGCCCACTGGGACCTGATTGCTCAAGTCTAAGCCCATTTTCGTCGCGGACGCACCCAATAAAATGGCCACATATGGCTGTCACCGACTATCCGACCTCGTATCCGTAGCCAATACTTCGAATGTTTTACCTCGCGAATGCTGCGCAACCCGTTGAAACAGGCTGCCTATTCGGAACATTTCCTCATGCCGGCCCCAGGTCCGCTCGCCACCGACCCATCGCTGCCATGTCGACGCCAGGTAGTCATTGTGTCGACATCGCTTGAGCCAACTGTGGCAATCGTGCGCGCGCGGTTCCGATTGCCGATTCGACGACGGCACTTGGCCATCGAGCCGGAGCTCGACCAAGTGGCTGCGAAGCGGCGAAGCCTCGGGCGCAAGAAGTGCGCATTGGGGCTCCACACGTCATCCCGAGTGGCTCTCCTACGAGGGAGAAACCGGTGGGCGCAGACAGGCTCGAACTGCCGACCCCAGCCTTGTAAGGGCCGTGCTCTACCAACTGAGCTATGCGCCCGGGGGCCCGAGGCTTAGCCAGACTGTCGGCAGCTGGCAAGCCGCACGTGTCATCAAACGCCCAGCAACTGGCCAGGCGCGCCCGGCAACTGCCCGGGGCTCGACGGCTCGTCGTCGTCGTCGCTCGGCGGTGGGGCCACCACCTCGCGATACTCGACGACCGGCTGCGCGAGACCCGAAGTCGTGGCCGTGGGCCCGCGCAAGAACTGTGAAGGATCTTCCAGGACCAACGCGTGGCGCAGCACCTCGTCCATGTGCTCGACCAGCACGACCTGAAGCGCCGACTTCACCTGCTCGGGCACCTCGGCCAGATCCTTCTGGTTCTCGCGCGGCACCAACACCAGGCGCATGCCATTGCGCTTGGCAGCCAGCAGCTTCTCCTTCAGCCCGCCAATCGGCATTACGCGGCCACGCAGCGTGATCTCGCCGTTCATGGCCACGTCGTGGCGCACCGGAATGCGCGTCAGCGCCGAGGCGATGCTGGTCGCCATGGTCACGCCGGCGGAAGGTCCGTCCTTGCGCACGAAATCGGGGAAGTGCACGTGGATGTCGAGTGACTGGTAGAACTCGGGTGTGAGCCCGAGTCCCGGCGCGCGCGAGCGGATGTAGCTGAGCGCCGCCTGCGCGCTCTCTTCCATGCCCTTCTCGAGCAGGCCGGTGATGACCAGCTTGCCCTTGCCGGGCACCACGCTCACCTCACAGTCGAGCGTGTCGCCACCGTAATCGGAGACGCTGAGACCGTGCGTCAGGCCGATCAGATCCGGCTCTTCGTTCTTGCCGGGACGATACTTGGCGACGCCCAAAAGCTCGGTGACCTGCTCGGCGCCGATGACGATCGGCTCGGTCACCTCGGGCAGACGGCGCGCGGGGCGCTTGGCGGGGCCAGCGGTGGTCTTGGCCTCTTCGAACGTGGCCTCGGCCACGGGGGCGTCGGCCAGCACCGGCGGGGTGGCCGGCGGGGTGCCGTACTTCTTGACGATGCCCAGGGCGACCTTGCGCAACAGCGCGCTGATCTGCCGCTCCAGCGAGCGCACGCCGGCCTCGCGCGTGTAGTTCTGGATCACGGCGCGCAGCGCCTCCTCCTTCAGCTCCACGGGCACGGCCTCCAGACCGCACTCCTTCTTGGCTCGGGGCACCAGATAGTTGGAGGCGATCGAGAGCTTCTCGATCTCGGTGTAACTGGAGAGCTCGATGATCTCCATGCGATCGCGCAGCGGCATGGGGATGCCCGACAGCGTATTGGCGGTCGTGATGAACATCACGTCCGACAGATCGTAGTCGAGGTCGAGGTAGTGATCGTTGAACGACTTGTTCTGCTCGGGATCGAGCACCTCGAGCAGGGCCGAGGCCGGATCACCGCGGAAGTCGGTGCTCATCTTGTCGATCTCGTCGAGCAAGAACACCGGGTTCTGCGTGCCTACCTTCTTCAGGCTCTGAATCAGCTTGCCGGGCAGCGCGCCGATGTACGTTCGGCGGTGGCCGCGGATCTCGGCCTCGTCGCGCACGCCGCCCAGAGACAGGCGCACGAACTTGCGGCCGGTGGCCCGCGCGATCGAGCGCGCAATGCTGGTCTTGCCCACGCCGGGTGGGCCGACGAAACAGAGAATGGGGCTCTTCAGCTCGCCGGTCAGCGCCTGGACGGCCAGGTACTCGACGATGCGCTCCTTCGGCTTCTCCAGGCCGAAGTGATCCTCGTTCAGGATGTCCTCGGCCAGCTGAACGTCGAAGGTCTCCTCGCTCGCCTCACCCCAAGGCAGGCCGACGATCCAGTCGATGTAGTTGCGCACCACCGTCGCCTCGGCGCTGGTCGGGTGCATCATCTTGAGCTTCTTCAGCTCCTTCTCGACCTTGCCGCGCGCCTCCTCGCTCAGCGCCTTCTTCTTCAGCGCCTCTTCGATTTCGAGCAGCTCGTTCTTGAACTCGTCGCGCTCGCCGCCACCCAGCTCCTTCTGGATGGCCTGCATCTGCTCGTTCAGGTAGTACTCCTTCTGAGTACGCTCCATCTGCTTCTTCACGCGCGTGCGGATCTTCTTCTCCACCTGGAGAATCTCGATCTCGGCCTGCATGAGCTGATAGAGGCGCTCCAGGCGCTCCTTCACGTCGGTCATGGCGAGCAGCTCGTGGCGCTCGCTCAGCTTGATGGTGGGCAGGTTGGCGGCGATGGTGTCGGCCAGCTTCGAGGGCGTCTCGATGCTCTGCACGCTGAGCACGACCTCGGCCGCGACCTTCTTGTTGAGTTTGACGTAGATCTCGAACGTGCTCTGCACGCTGCGCATCAGCGCCTCGACCTCGACGTCACCGGTCTCCGAATCGGGCAGCGCCTCGACCTCGACCAGGAAGAACTCGCGGGTGTTCGAGTAGCGCTTCACCCGAGCGCGCTGGCGGCCCTCGACCAGCACCTTCACCGTACCGTCGGCCAGACGCAGCAGCTGGACGATTGTGCCGATCGTGCCGATCTCGTAGATGTCCTCGGGCGTCGGCTCGTTGGTGCGCGCGTTCTTCTGCGCGACCAGGAAGATCTCCTTGTCGCGGTTCATCGCCTCGTCGAGCGCGGCGATGCTCTTCTCGCGGCCGACGAACAGCTGCGACACCATGTGCGGGAACACGATGATGTCGCGCAGCGGCAGGGCAGGCATGGGCGCGCGCTGCGCGTCGGGGGTGTCGCTCTTGAAGAACATCGTTGGGCTCGGTGTGCGCCGCCCCCCATTTTGGCGGGCTGGTGCGGCGTTTGACTGCCAGGGGACCAGTGCGGAAGGGACGCGCCGCCGAGCCCTGGTGCCCGATCAGCGAGGCGCCCGTTCGACCGGGCGCCTGTACTCGTGAATCAGTGGCGAGGCCGGCCTCAGCCGACTCCAGCCTCTTTCTCGTAGACGATCAGTGGGCTGTCACCCTTGGTGATGGCCTCTTCGTTGACGACGACCTTCTTGATGCCCTCCTTGCTGGGCACCTCGTACATGACGTCGAGCATGGCGTGCTCGAGGATGGCGCGCAGACCGCGCGCGCCGCTCTCACGCTCCAAGGCTCGCTGAGCGATGGCGCGCAGCGCACCCTTGGTGAATTCGAGCTTCACTCCGTCCATCTCGAACAGCTTCTGGAACTGCTTGACCAGGCTGTTCTTGGGGGTGGTCAGGATGTCGATCAGCGCCTCTTCGCTCAGCTCCTCGAGTGTGGCGATGACGGGCAAGCGGCCGATGAACTCCGGGATCAAACCGAACTTCAACAGATCTTCGGGCTGGACCGCGGCGAACAGCTCGCCCAGCTTCAGGTCGCGCTTGCTCTTCACGTCGGCGCCGAAGCCCAAACGCGACTGGCCGATGCGCCGCTGGATGATCTGGTCGAGGCCCACGAAGGCGCCGCCGCAGATGAAGAGGATGTTGGAGGTGTCGACCTGCAGGAAGTCCTGCTGGGGGTGCTTGCGACCACCCTTGGGCGGCACGTTGGCCACCGTACCTTCGATGATCTTGAGCAGTGCCTGCTGCACGCCCTCACCCGAGACGTCGCGGGTGATCGAGGGGTTGTCGCTCTTGCGGCTGACCTTGTCGATTTCGTCGATGTAGACGATGCCGCGCTGCGCCCGTTCCACGTCGTGGTCGGCGTTCTGCAGCAGCTGGACGATGATGTTCTCGACGTCCTCGCCGACGTAGCCGGCCTCGGTCAGCGTGGTGGCGTCGGCGATGGCGAACGGCACCTTGATGATCTTGGCGAGCGTCTGAGCCAGCAGCGTCTTGCCGCTACCGGTCGGACCGAGGAGCAGGATGTTGCTCTTGCCCAGCTCGACGTCATCGGAGCTCGCCTTGCTGTCGATGCGCTTGTAGTGGTTGTGCACCGCCACCGCGAGGATCTTCTTCGCGCGGTGCTGGCCGACGACGTAGTCGTCGAGGATGCCCTTGATCTCCGAGGGGCGCGGCAGAGGCTCGCTGCCCTTCTCGGGCTCGTCCTTCTCGACCTCTTCGGCGATGATGTCGTTGCAGAGCGCGATGCACTCGTCGCAGATGTAGACCGTAGG
>DATIDO010000731.1:0-2138 GCA_035456245.1 Polyangiaceae bacterium | reverse complement strand
AGGGGCACGATCTGCCTGCCGTCACCTTGGTGGGTGTCCTCAACGCGGACGCCGCCCTCAGCCTGCCCGACTTTCGCGCGGCCGAACGCACCTTCCAGCTCTTGGTGCAGGTGGCCGGCCGCGCCGGCCGCGCCGATCAAGCAGGCCGCGTGTTGATCCAGACGCGCAACCCCGAACACCCAGCCGTAGCCTGCGCGGCCCAGCACGATGTGCGCACTTTCGTGGAGTCGGAGTTGGAAGAGCGCGAAGAGGTGGGGCACCCGCCGTTCTCTCGAGCCGCCCTGGTGCGCTTCGAAGGCACCGACGAGCCGAGCGTCCGGCGCGAAGCCGAGCGCTGGGGCCAGCTGGCGGAGCGCCAGGCCCGCGAGGTCCGGATCTTTCCCCCGACTCCGGCTCCGCTCGCCCGCCTGCGCAATCGCTATCGCTACCACTTCTTCCTACGCTCGACCTCCCACACGGCGCTGTTCGAGGTCCTGCGCACGCTGGCCCGCGCGAGTTCCCCTCGCTCGATCAAGGTGTCCATCGACGTCGACCCGATGACCATGCTGTGATGGGTCCCGCATGACGCGGCACCCGCGCCAGCTGGAGCGCACCTCACGACCTGCCGACGACACGCGCGGCCGCCCTGCCCCGGGTGTCCCTCGTCGTTTGCTCTCGCTCGCGCTCCTGACGTTGCCGCTCGGCGCCTGCGCCAACGCCTGCGCCCGACCTGCCCCCGAATCGCTCGCGCCAGCCGCCACCTCGGCGCCACCCCCCGCGCCGCAGCCCGTCCCGGCCTCGGCCGTCGAGCTCGAATTCGCCGACGCGCTCCGCGCCCGCCGTTACGAACAGGCGGCGGCGCTCATCGATGCCGAGCGCCCCGACGAACGTGCCCGCCCCGAAGTTCGTTACGCGCGCGCGGTGGTGGCCTTGGAGCTGGGAGACACATCGACCGCGCTGCGCTCGCTCGATCACCTGGACGAGCTCTACCCACCGCTCGCTGGCGAGGTGCGCCTCTTGCGCGAGACCGCCATCCGCCAAAGCCACGATCTGACGTTGCTGGAGGCGTTCTTCGGCGCCAGCGAGCTGCCCGATGATCTGTTGGCCATGGCCGAAGCCGCCGAGTTCCAAGGCCACGTCGGAGAAGCGCTGCAGCGCGCCCGACGCGCGCTCACCAAGCTGTCCAGCGTGCCCAAGGAGCGGCGCGACGCGGTGGCCCTGGCGGCTCACGCGCTGACCGCTCGCCTGGCGCGCCGCGCCGACGCACGCGCGCTGGCCATCACCGAGTACACTTGGCTGGCCGTCGAGGTGCCCCTGGCCGAGGAGTCCAGCAGCGCCGACGACGAGTTGCTGGCGCTGGGCGGCACGTTGACCCGCGAGCAGCGCCTCGCCCGGGCCGAGGCTTTCGCCGCCAAAGGCTGGGTTGCGCGGACCGAACGGGAACTGGAGCGCGCGGCGAAGACGCCCGGTGCGCCTCTCCCTCCGGCTCGCGTCACCGGCCTCGTGGCCCACGCCAACTACGCCTCTCGCGCCGACTACGACGCCGCGGCCCGAGGCTTTGCCCTGGCGGCCAAGTCCCCCAGCGATGCGCAGCGCGAGTACGAGTTCTACGAAGCGCGCGCACTGTCTCGCGCCCAACGCGACGGCGAAGCTCTCGCGAAGTACCGCGCCCTCGCGCCACGGGGTGGTTCGTACGGTGAGCAGGCGGCCTTCCAGATCGGTCGCCTCTCGCTGCTCGAGGGCGACTGTCCCGGCGCCGTGGCCGCGTTCGAGAACTATGCGCGCACCTACCCGCGCGGTCGCTTCCTGAAGGCCGCCCGCAGCGAGCTACCCGTAGCTCGATTCTGCGCCGGCCAGTTCGCGCGCGCCGAGCGCGAGTTGCGCGCGCTGTTCGACGCCGAGAAGGACGATCTGGAGCGCGCACGCCTCTTGGAGCTGGCCGGCGCGGCCGCGCAGAGCGCCGGCCAAGCCGAGCGAGCGGCCGCCGACCAGCGCAGGGTGATCGAGCTCCGGCCGCTTTCCTACCCTGCGCTCTTGGCGGCGGCGCGCTTGCGCTCCCTGGGCCAACCCGAACCGCCTCCGCTGCTCCCGGCCCTGCCCACGCCCGCGCTGGCCCCGCTGTCGGTCGAGCTGCCCGACGAGGTCCACCGACTGAGGCG
>DATIDO010000730.1:0-2943 GCA_035456245.1 Polyangiaceae bacterium | reverse complement strand
ATGGAGATCCCGGTTACGGTGGCGCCGATGGCTGCTGCGCCGATGGCTGCTGCGCCGGTCTTTGCGGCGCCAGTCGCTGCCGTGGCGGTGGCGCCTGTGGCTGCTGCGCCTGTCGTTGCAGCGCCCGTGGTGGTCGCGCCTGCTGTGGTCGAGCCGGTCGTTACCGTGGTCGTCGAGCCGCCCGTCGTGGTGGTTGCCGCCGCAAACACTGCTGCCGAAAGCACTGCCGAGCCGAGCGCGGCCGAGGTTTCGCCTCGTCGCGCCACACCTCCGCCCCTCCCCTCGAAGCGTCCGCTCCAGCTGGCGCTGACGCTCACGCCTCCTCCCGCGCCCAGTTTGGCCCCGGCCCAGGCGCAGGCACCCAGCGCACCAGTCCCGAGCGCGCCCTCGCCCGCGCACGCAGTCGTTCTCGACGCCATGCTGAGCGCCCTGGGTGGCGTCTCCAGTCCGCGTCCCGGCGCCGTCGACACCGCCACGCCGAATTCGGCCGTGTGGGTCGAAGAGGAAGATGTCCTGACCGAGATGTGGGGTGGCGCGCGCGTCGTCGAAGAGCGCACCGTCATCGACGCCCCCGTGGCCGCCCGCCTGAACAGCCCCGCGCCCCCCGAGTCAGCGCTCGACTTGCCCGAGTCTTCGCCGGCGCCTTCCGAGGTGCGGACGCCCTTCCGCGTCTCGACCTTTCCGCTCACTCCGCAGCCGGAGCCCGAAGCCCTGGCAGCCGACGTCCCGCTGTTCGACAGCCCCGCCGAGCCCGAGCATCGCCCGAGCGACGTGAGCGAGCTGCTCTCGCGCATGCGCCGTCCCGTCAGCGTCGAGGGCGAGGTGCGCCGCGGTCTCTTGGGCCTCTCGCGCCTCGAAGAGCTCGCCGAGGCAGCGCGCACCTGAGATCAGCGCTGCTCGGCAAATCGGACCCAGAGCAGTAGCCGCTTGCCGGGCGGCCCCGACTCGCTCGACGCGCCCGTCCGCGCTCCCACGCGCTCGGCCCACGCGCGCGCTGCGTACCAGGCGAACGACTCGGGCACCTGGGTCCCTGCGTCATCGGGCAGTTCGCAAGTGAGCGAAAGCTCCAGTTCGTGAGCGCGCGCGGCAAACGTGAGCGTGGGGCGCGTGGAGGCCCGCGTGACCTCGAGCGCGGCCCGTCCCGCCAGCTCCACCCAGCGCGCGACCGTGCCGGCCGAGCCGTCGAAAGTCGCGCCCCGTTGCAGCACGAGCAGCTGCACGTCGAGCCCCGCAGCCAGGGGAACCAACAGCTCATCCACCACGAAGGGCGTCAGCACGAGGCTCACCGGTGCCACGAGTGCGGCGAGCGTGAGAGCCAGGTTCGAGTCACCGGCGCCGCCGCGCTCCAAGCTGGCAGCCAGCGGTCCAGCCAGGGCGTTCAGCTCGGCGAAGCGATCGTTCTCACTCGGATCGCCGACGCCCAGTGAGCCCGCTTGGCCCAAAACACCGCTGAGCGTCCGCGCAACGTGCTCCTCCGGTTCGTGGGAGTCGCTCATGTCGCGATGGTGCCGGTCGTGCTGTCCCTCGGCCGGCAGAATGAGAGTCTGCGCGCGTCCGCTCACCTCGACGCGCCCGCCGAAGCGCGTGGCCATGCGGTGCAGCCAGCGGCGCTCCAGGCCGTCCAAGGGGGCCGCGTCGGGTCCGAGCTCGGTGCGGATGCGGATCTCGTCGCCGGTGCGTTCGATGTTCACATCGAGCGTCGACTGTTCGGCCTGCGGACCGTAGCCCGCGGTGCCGAGGAGCAACTGCAGCATGCGCGTGAGCTCGTCCTGCTCGGCCAGCACCTCGGAGCCGCCCTCGGTGGCCAGCGTGATGGTCGCGTGGGGCGCCAACTCGTAGAGCAGCGAAGCTACGTCGATGCGTCCGCGCCAACGTGGGCCGGTGTGGGTCTGCAGATCGCCCAACATGCCGATGGCATCGTCGAGGGCGTTGAGGCCGTCCAACCAGGGGGCCTCGGGAGTGCCGCTGGGGGCCGCCGGGGTCCCGCCCAGGACCGTGCGCGCACCGCTCGCCGGAGGCGGGAGCAGCGACTCGCGCACCTTCGTTTCCATCCCCCGGCGCAGCGCGCGCGCCGCGCTACGCGCTTCCTGGGCCAGCAGCCAGCCAATCTCACGCCGAGTCAGGCCATCGCGCGCCACGGACCCAGAATGCCAGAAGCGCGACCGCCTGGCGACAGGCGGCCGCTCCGCCGGGGTGTTTTCGCCAGAAGCCCTCCGCGCACATGGTGCTTCAGGCCAGGTCCCAGTTTCGGTAGATCAGGGGTCATGTTGTACCGGGTCCTGACCCTGGCGATGAATACCTACCGGGAGGCCGTGCGCGCGCGCATCCTTCACGGGCTGCTCGGTTTGGCCGTCGGGACCTGTGGTTACGCCTTGGTCGTCGGTGCCTACTCGCTCGGCAACCAGGCGCGAGTGGTGGCGGATCTCGGCAGCGCCTCGATCTCGCTGTACTCCATCGTGGTCGCCATCGTGCTCGGCGCCACCTCGCTCTACCGAGAGCTCGAGTTGAAAACGATCTTTCCGATCTTGGCGCGGCCTCTGCGTCGCGGTGAGTACTTGCTCGGCAAGTTCGTCGGCACGGTGCTCACGCTGGCGGTGTTCGTCGCACTGAACAGCGGGCTCTTGCTGTTCGCGTTGGCCGCGCTCGGCCGGGGGGCGCTGCTCGTGTCGATTGCCTGGCCGCTCGGTCTGTTGGCCGTGGCGGGGCTCGTGGCCTGGCGCGTGCCCATGAGCCGCAGCTGGCTGCCGCTGCCGCTCGCCGTGCTCGCTTTGCTGCTCGGTGCTTGGTGCGCCCGCGACGCAGTCACCGAGTCGCGCGTCATCCTGGGGCAGGCTCTGCTCAGCACGCTCGAGGTGTGCATCATCGCGGCGCTCACCCTGCTGTTCGCGGCGTTCTCTTCGCCGTTCCTCACCGCGATCTTCTCGCTCTCCGTGTTCGTCGTGG
>DATIDO010000729.1:0-12831 GCA_035456245.1 Polyangiaceae bacterium | reverse complement strand
ATCCGCGCCGCTTTCGGCGCACGAGCCGAAGAAGCACTGTGCCGACTCTACGGGCAGCTCGACACCGCCCGTCGCCGCTACCAAATCGCGCAGACTGCCGTTTCGTGGACGGTCCTGCGCCGCGCACCGGCTCCCGGCACGGAGTGGCAGGTGAGCTGCGTCTACCCTCGCCCCTACGACGACGTCGTCCAACGCGAAGCGACCCGCCACCTGCTGCCCAGCGCCTTCGTCTACGGCGTGATGCGCCAGGAGAGCGCCTTCCGCCCCAGCGTGGTCTCGCCGGCACAGGCCGTCGGTCTGCTGCAGCTCATCCCGCCCACCGCCTCGCGCGTGGCCAGCGAGCTGGGCACCGAGTACAGCCCCGCGTCCATGTACGCCCCGGCGACCAATATCGCCTTCGGCACCTACTACTTGAAGAAGCTGCTCGGCTTCTTCGGTGGCCGCCTGGAGCTGGCCGCGGCGGCCTACAACGCGGGCCCCAAGGCGGTGTCGCGCTGGCTGGAGAAGGGCGACTCGCTGCCGCTCGACTTGTTCGTCGCGCGCATCCCCTACGAAGAGACGCGGACCTACGTGTACCGGGTGCTCGGCAACACCGCCCGCTACGCCTACGACGAACGCGGCCCCGCCGCGCTGCCGAGGGTGGAGCTGGAAATCCCAGCGGGGCTGCGCGCGCCGGACGACGCTTACTGACCCAGGGTCGCGCGCGGACCCGCGCAACGCGTGACCAGCTCGCGCACGGCCGACGAGGGATCGAGCTGGTATTCGTAGTAGTCCGACGGGTCGAAGAACGAGTAGCTGCTGCCGGACGATTCCTTCTGACCCGTCGTGTCGGCGTACTGGTTGTCGATCGCCACGAGCGAACCCGTGTCGTAGTAGTGCGGGTTGGCCACGTCGGAGAAGACGCTGCCCTCCAGCACCATGTTGGTGCCGCCGCGCGCGTAGTTGCCGTAGGCCGTCAGCCGCTCGAGCAGGTTGTTGTAGAGGTGCGCGCGCAGCACGTTGTCGGTGCTGGGGTTGCGCTGGTTCAGGTCGTGGAACCAGTTGTGGTGGATGGTGAGCTCGGCCGTCACGTTGGTCGTCCAACCGATGCCGAAGGCCTTGTTGTGGTCGCGCAGGACATTCCAGGACACGGTCAGGTTGGTCGTGTCCTTGCGGCTGTCGATCATGCCGTCGCCGATGTGGTGCAGCTCGCAATGATCGATCCAGACGTGGTGGGCGGTGTCCATCTGGATCCCGTCCCAGTCCTGGGTCTTGCCCTCCCAGTCACCCTCCACGAAGGTGTCGCCGATGGTCAGGTTGCGAATGATCACGTCGTGCACGCCCGTGCCGAGGAAGAACCCGCCCTGCGAGATCTCACCGCTGTCACCCACACCCAGGATGGTCTTGTGCGACTTCACCGCGACCTCCTTGCCCTTGGGGGACATGACGATCTTGCCCGAGACGCGGATGACGTAGGGCGGCTCGGCGGTCGCGTACTGCTCGAGTTCGGCCTGAGTGGTCACCGTCACCACTTCACCACCCTCGCCGCCAACGGTGCCGTTCTGGCCTTGCGAGGCCAGCGTAGCGAAGCCCTCCAGCGTGAGCGGGCAACCGTCACCATCCACCTTCGGATCGTCCACGGGCTCGGCGCCCGTACCACCCGTGCCGCTCGGAACCTGGGACCCGCCGCCGAGCCCGCTGCCTCCGGTTGCACTCGGCCCCGGCCCGTTGCCGCCCGCTGCCGTACCGGCTCCACCCGTGGCCGTGGGCGCTCCGCCGGCGTCCTCGCCCTCGACGGGCTCGGTCGCGCAGGCGAGCACGAGGACGAGGCTCGTCATGGTCAGGCTGGTGAGGGCGGGAAAGGCGCGGGCGAAGGTCATGGCGGGCTCGGGCGGGGTTGGGCGGAGTTGGGCGGAGACGAAGGGCGGCGACGAAGGGCGGCGATGAGTCGCGCTCAGCGCGAGAACGAAGGGACCCAGGGGTCCAAGATGTTTTCGACCGTGTAGGCGGCGGCTTCTCCAGCCGTCAGCTGCTTGGACTCGGCCACGCGCGAGGCCGGCTTGGCGCCAGCTCCCGTGGTCTGGAATTCGGCGAAGCGAGCGGTCGCCAAGGTGTTCTCGCCCATCGGTGACCAACCCTTGGCCGCGATGTGCGCGCCCAGCTCGGTGTGCAGGTAGGTAGCGGCGCCGTAGGGTCGCCAGTTGCGGCCCAGGTGAACGCTACCGGCCGAAACCGAACTCGCCGCCGTCGCCTTGCCACCGAGGAAGACCAGACCGAACGGTACGGCCTGATCGGTGCTGGGCGCCGTGAGCGCGGAGCCGCCGCCGACGCTGTGCAGGGTGCAGTTCTCGAACACGGCCGTGGCCGCACCGAACACGAAGTCGACGGTGCCCTCGATGTAGGTGTCCTTGAAGTACTGCGTGCCGCCCTTGGTGTAGAGGGTGTCTTGGTTTCCCAAGATGCGGCAGTCGCGCAGCTCGACCTCGTTGCTCGAGACGAGCAGCGCCACGGCTTGAGCTCCCACGCCGCGGGTGTTCCGGATGGTGAGGTTCTCGAACGCGACGCGATTCGCCGTTACGTTCAAGCTCGCGCTACCCGAAGTGCCCAGGGTTCCTCCGGCGCCGTTCGAGGTGTCGGAGCCGTCGCCGTAGCTGAGGATGGTCTGCGTGGTCTTGCCGTCCTGGCCGCACAAGAGGACGTTCGGTCGGTCGATGGTCAGCTTCTCGACGTAGGTGCCCGGCGCGATGCGCAGCACCGTGAGCGTGGTGTTCGACTTGGAGAGGCTGCCGAGCGCCGCGGCGACGGTGGAGAACTGGCCCCCGCTCTTGGCCACGGTGAGGAAGGGCAGCTCGCTGCGCTGATTGCAGTCGGGCGTGCTGACGCTCGGACTGCCACCGGTCCCTGCGCCGCCGGTTCCAGCTCCGCCGCTGCCGGCGCCACCGGTTCCTGCGCCACCGCTACCGGGCGACTCGCCGTTCCCACACAGGCAATAGTCCGACTGGTGGCCCGAATCACAGGGGAGCTCGGGGAGCGCGGTGTTGGCCCCACAGCTGTCCTCCGAGTTCTCTCGCGCACCCAAACAAGTCAGCCCCGCGCTCGCGCACACCGCGCTGCAACCGCTGCCGTCGACGAACACCACGCCGCACGACGTCTCGTTCTGATCGCACAGCTGGAAGGTCGAATCGGCGAAAGGGGAACAGTCGGGCGGCGTGGCCGGCTGGCCGCCGCTCGCCCCGCCCAGCCCCACTCCCCCACCGCTCGCGCTGCCCCCGACGCCCGCGCCCCCGACGCCCACGTCAGCGCTGCTGGAGCCGCCGCTGGAGGCGCCGTCGACATCTGCATCATCAGCGCCGACGCCAGAGCAAGCGACCCCGAGAACGAGGCAGCCGAACGAAAGAACCAGTTGTATCGATGCGCGCATGGGTGGATCTCCGCACGGGATCTCGGCACGAGGGGTGCACTCGCCGAAACCCGACTCAGGACACGAGGGGTGGACTCGCCGAAGCCGACTCAGGGCGCGAGCGAGTTGATGTACTCTTCGAGGTTGGTCCAACCGTCGCCGTTGCGATCGTCGTTGCGGTCGTCGGCGTCGCTCGAGTTCAGGCCGTTCGCCGACTCCCAGGCGTCGGGCATGCCGTCCTGATCGGTGTCCTTGGGCGTCGTGCCGCTCGGCAGATTCCCGACCACGTTCGGCAGACCCAAGCTGGCTTCGTCGCTGATGGTCTTGCCGGACTTGCCCAGCGACTCGAGCTCGGCGACCACGTAGTCGTCGACCGCGTCACGATAGAGCGACGCGCCGGCGTGCTCACGCACCCAGTCGTAGGCGTCACTGGCGCTCATCGCCGGCACCTCGGGGTAGTCCACGCTCGGCTCGGTCAGCCAGGTGACGCTGCCGAAATCCCCTTTACCCAGCAGGCGCCCGTCGAGCGCGCCGTTCTTGTTGCTGTCGTACCAGTTGTCGAGCGCGTACATCTGGTACGCGGACGTCGGGCTGTCGAGCGTGCCCCCGTTCGTCTCGGGCCCGGGGATCAGGTAGTTCCCGATCATCGCGCCGTCCGAGCGGCCGCTGGTGTCACCCAGGATGTAGCCCGAGGTCACCCAGTTGTAGACGACGTTGTTGACGAACTGCAGCGTGCCGCGCGCCTTGGGGTTGCGCGAATTGTTGTCGATGTAGAGCGAGCGCAGGATCGAGGTGCCTTGGGTGTTCACCAGGCCGCCGGTCGAGTGCGTCTGCAGGCCTTGCGCGACGATCGAGTCCTGCAAGGTGATGTTCGTCAGCGTGCCGCCGCTCTCCTGGTTGAGATCGAACGTGCCGTCGCGGCCCCAGCTGAGCGAGCAGTGGTCGAAGATGATGTCGTGGCCGTTGGCGATGGTGACGGTGTCCTTGCCGGACTCGCCGATCTTGCCCATGCGGAAGCGCACGTAGCGAACGATGGTGTTGTGAGCACCGGAGAACGACGTGCCGTCGCCGTAGATGGTGACGCCACCGCCCGGCGCCGTTTGCCCGGCGACGGTCTGGTTGCTCTTGAACACCAGGCGCGAGTCGATGCGGATCACGCCGCCCACGTCGAAGACGATGGTGCGGTTCGGCTGGCTGATGGCGTCGCGCAGCGAGCCAGCGCCGGAATCGTTCAGGTTGGTGACGTGGTAGACGTCGCCGCCGCGCGCGCCGGTGGCGTTGCGGCCGAAGCCCTGTGCCCCCGGGAAGGCGCCGAACTCACCGGTCTCGGTCGGCGCGCCGCCGGTCCCTGCCGGGCTTCCACCCACGCCGTCGCTCGCTCCACCCACGCCCGGCTCGGAAGAGCCACCGCCCGTGGCCGAAGCAACGCCGCCGCTGCCGTCACCGCTCGGCACCCCACCTCCTCCGTCGGGGAGAGAGCCGTCGGGATCCCCCCCTACCCCACAGGCCACCAAGGCGATTGCCGAGAGTCCGGCTGGAATCATCCGCTGAAGAAGGAAGGCTGGGCGCTGACTGCGAGCGTGCATGTCGGAGGGTTGCTGGAGCCGCGGCAGACCCGTCAGGTTTGTGGCCATGGGAGTCATGCCGCCAGCCCGCCCGATTGATCCCGGCCTGCCCACGGCGCGCGCCCACCTCTGCCCGACCTGCGGCGCTCCCTGGCAGTTCGTGGTCGCCGAGCAACTCTGGCGCTGTGATCACTGCGGCACGAGCGAGGCCTCGGGCGCGCTCGCGAGCGGCGTGGAAGGGGGGCTCGGAGAGCCCCGGCCACTGAGCGAGCTGGAGACCTCGCGCGCCATCGTCGCGGAGGGGACCGTGACGGTCCACTGCAGCCAGTGTGGCGCCGAGGCCTGCCGCCCGGCCACCTGTGCCTCGTTCGAGTGCCTCTACTGCCTGGCGGACTCGGCCATCCACCCCGACGGAGAGCACCCGGCCTTCGACGCGCTGGTGCCGTTCGTGGTGACTCCCGCCCAAGCGAGCGCCCATGTCTTTGCCTACCTGAAGGGCGCCTGGTTCGCTCCGCGCGGCCTGTGGCGTGCCGCGCGCGTCGAAACTCTGCGCAACACCTACTTGCCACTCTGGCAGCTGAGCGGACGGCTCTCGGCGCGCTACGACGCCGTGCTCGGCATCCTGACCACGGCGGCCGAAGATCGAGCTGCCGGACATCAGCGCCCCGCAGGCGATCCAGGCCACGTGCGCACGCGCCGCGAGAAGGTCGCCGGCACGCTGCTCGCCGATTTCGAAGTCACGGAAAGCGCGTCGCGGACGGTGAGCACCCGCGAGCTCACGGGCTTGGGTGAGCTCGGTCTGGACTGCTGGGTGCCGTTCAGCTCGGGCTACCTGACCGAGCACGAGGCCGAGTTCGCTACCATCGGACCGAGCGAAGCGCTGCAGAGCGCCCGAGCGCGTTTGCTCGCCGAGCAGGAAGCGGCAGCCCGCGCGCAACTTGCGCACGCCGACGAGATCAAGAAAGTCGATCTGTCACTCGAAACCCGGGACGAACGGGGCCGGCTCGTGCTGGTGCCCGTCTACGTGGTGGCCTGCCGCTATCGCTCCGAGGTCTTTCGCATCCTGGTGAACGGAGCGACCGGCACGGTCGACGGTGACTACCCCATCAGCACGTTCAAGATGCTGACGTTGCTCGGCGCCATCGCTGTCGGGATCGCTTGGCTCGTCGCGAAGCTGGCCTGAACGGCGAAGCTGGCCTGAACGGCGAAGCTGGCCTGAGCGGCAAAACCGCTCGAGCCGCGCGTCAGTCTCGATCGCTGGCGAAGCGCGAATGGTAGGTGGCCGAGAGCACCTGCTGCGCCTGCTTGCCCCAAGGCGAGAAGCCCCAGTCCGGCTCCTGCGAGAGATCGGCCACGTCGGCGTACATGCGCCAGACGAAGAGCCCTGCGAACTCGGGCACGCGCGTGACGGCAGACAGGAGCGCGTCGTAGGCCTCGGCCTGAGCGGCCTGATCCATCACCACGGCGTCCAGCTCTTCGGGCCACAGCCACGGCTTGATGGCGGTGTTCTTGCGCGCGACGTAGCCGAACTCGGTGAAGATGACGGGCTTCTGGTAGCGGCGGCCGAGAGCAGCGACCTGCTCGGCCACTCGCTCGCCGCCCGCCCACAGCTGCTCGCGCGTGGCGTCGTCTTCCCAGTGCAGCTGGTAGAAGGCGTTGATGCCGATCACGTCGAGCTCGCCCCAGATCACCGTGTCCTCGGCGTCGTCCCAGTTGGCCGCGTAGGTGAGCGGCCCCGAGTAGACGCTCCGCACGTCGCGCACAATCGCGGCGAAGCTCGGCGCGCGCGGCGTGGTGACCCAGGAGCGCAGCTCGACGCCGGCGGCCAACAGATCGACGCCGCTCTTCTCGGCCACCTGGGCCCAGCCCAGCACGAAGCGGCGATAACTCTGTGACCAACGAGCCCATTCGGCGTCGCCGCCCGGCGCCATCTCGGCCCGCCAACGTCGACTCTCCACCCACAGGTGGGGCACCAAGAGCACGCGGAGCCCGCGCGCGTGCGCGTCGCGCACCGACGCTTCGATGTTGCGCTGCGTCTCTTCGAACGGCGCCTCGAACGACGGATCGACACCGGTCGCGTCCAGATCCCACACGCGCCCGAACACCGTCAGGCTGATCCAATTGCCGCCGAGCCGCTGAACCTCGCCCAACGTGACGTCGAAAGCCGGCGAGCCGTAGCCTCGACCGGGCTGCAGCGCGTCTTCGATCGGACCGAGGGTCACGCCGCGCGCCGCGCGGAAGGGCAGCGCCGGCGAGCCGTGAGGGCGAAACTCATCGAACGCACGCGGGCGCGTCGGGCTGGGCCCTGTAGGCGCCGACGCAGGCGCCGAAGCCCGCGCAGAGGATGGGCTGGCCGAAGCTGCTCCGCTCGCGGCCAGCGCAGCACAAAAGGCCCAACCCAGACCGATGCGCGGAGCGCGCCTCACCCGTACAGCCTCGCGTAGAGCGCTTCGAGCTGCGCGACGTCGACGAGCTCGAGCCGCTCCAGCACGAGATCCGCGCCCGCCGACAGTAGCTCGGCCTCGCCGTAGCTGTGGGCGAGCGCCACGACCGGCAGCCCCAAGGCCTTGGCCGCTTGAATGCCGGCCGGCGAGTCCTCGAAGACGATGGCTCGCGCAGCGCCTTCGCCCACGCGGGGCCGCAGCCACTCCATGCCCATGCGGTAGCCTTCGGGATCCGGCTTCGACACCGTGGTGTCCTCGGCGCTCACGATGTGCCCGACCAGATCGCGCACACCCAGGTGCGTCAGGCCGAACTCGATCTCGTCCGTCAGCGCGCCCGAGACGACGGCCACCGGGCCCACGGCCGCGCGCGCGCGGATCAGCTCGGCCGCTCCGGGAAAGGTCCGCAGGCCGGCGCGAGCGCGCGTCATGTAGTGGGGACGCTTGTCGGCGACCAACTGACGGACGGTCGAGGGGGTCGGCTCGCGACCGTGGTCGCGGAGGATGGCCTCGAAGGCGCCGACGTCGTCGTAACCGAGGTAATGGTCCCAATAGGCCCGCTCGGTCAGCTCGATGCCGAGCGGCCGGAGGGTGTCCTGAAAGGCCTCGAGGTGGACGTGCTCGTCATCGGCCAGCACACCGTTGAAGTCGAAGAGCGTCGCGGGAAACACGCGCCCGTTTACCAGCACGAGCCCCCCGAAAACAGCCCATCGAAACAGCCTCCGCAGAGCCCTTGCACCCGAAATGCCAAGATTTCCGCGGAGGTTGCAGAGCCAGGCGCTCCGTGCCAGCTTGCGCAGCCGCAAAGGGCCGGGTCACACCCCTGGTCCAGCAGGGAAACGAGCTACGAACGAATGAGTAAAGGCGATTTGCTGGAGATGGAGGGCGTCATTCAAGACGCGCTCGGCGGTGGTCAGTACACGATCAAGGTCGATCAGGGCGGCGCGGTCGTGCGAGCCCAGCTCTCCGGACGTATGCGTCGTCATCACATTCGCGTTCTGCCCGGTGACCGCGTGCGCGTGGCCGTCTCGCCGTACGATCTGTCGCACGGCCTGATCGTTTACCGCGGCCGCTGAGTCGCGGTGTCGTCCCGGACGACCTCGTCATTCCTCGTCCTCGCGGCCCTCGCCGCGGCCCTCGCCGCGTGCCGCCGAGAGGATGAGTCGAGCCCGGAGTCGAAGGCCTCGCCCGCGCCGTCTGCGCGGGCGAAGGAGACGACCCCCGCACCGCCAACGCCCGAGCTGCTCTACCTGCCGGACGGCTACGATCCGACCCGGCCGACGCAGCCCGCCGCACCGGCGCGCCGCGTGTGTCCAGCCGAGATGGTTTCGGTCGGCGGCGCCTTCTGCATCGATCGCTTCGAGGTGTCGCTGGTGGACGGCGCGAGCCTGCGCGAGCTGTCTCCGCACTATCCGCCCTCCCGACGTTCGGTCATTTCGCTCCAGGAGCGCTTCGCCCGGATCCCGGTGAGAGAGCCGGCCTGGGGCCAGCTGATACCCCTACCGGCGCCTCCCTCGTTCCAGCTGAACGAAGACTTCACGCCGCGCGCGGTCTCGCGCGAGGCCGCCATTCCTTCCGGCTATCTGAGCCGCCTCACTGCGCGGGCCGCTTGCGAGAACGCAGGCAAGCGACTGTGTTCTCGTGACGAGTGGGTGCGCGCCTGCCGGGGCGAAGCCAACCGCGACCATCCATACGGCGCCGACTACCAAGCTGGCGCCTGCAACGTGCACCGCCACAGTCACCCGGCTCGCCTGCTCCACGGCGACGCCTCGAAGAACCACCTCGATCCGCGCTTGGGACTGGCGATGGACGACGAGGGTCCGCTCTTGCGCCGCACGGGCGCGACCGCTCGCTGTCGCAGCGACTGGGGTGACGACGCTGCATTCGACATGGTGGGCAACCTCGACGAGTGGATCGAAGATCCCGAAGGCACCTTCCTCGGTGGCTTCTATTCGCGGGCCACGACGGCGGGCTGCTCGGCAGCCATCGAGCTGCACGGCCCCGACTACCTCGACTACAGTCTGGGCACGCGCTGCTGCCGCCAGGTCGATCCCTGAGGCTCGCCGCCTGGAGGTGGCCGAGTCGCTCGAGTTCGGCCGAGTCGCTCGAGTTCGGTCGAGTCGCTCGAAGGCCCCGGTCCGGGACGCCCGCGACCACCAACCGAGCCTTCGGGCGGGCTTCTCGACTGGACTGCTCGGTTGGGCCTTTCTCTCTGCGCTCGAATGGGCAGCCCCTCGGGCACTTCATGAAGTCCCACAATTTTGGACTCGTGTATCCAGATGTAGGTATCTTCCGGACATGCCTCGCCGCTGGATCTGGCTCGGTCTGCTGCTCACCTCACTCTCGCTCGGGACGGGCTGCGCCCACCCGGCGGAGCGTGCCCTCGCTGGCCGCTGGCACGGAGAGTCGGTCGAGAACTTCACGCTCGACGAGATGGCCGCAGCGACCGCCTGGGCGCGCGGCACCAGCTTCGAGTTCGATGGCCCCAACCTGACGGTCGAGGTGCCCGCCGAAGAGCCGCGCCGCGGCACCTACCGTCTCGCCGCCATCGAAGATCGCACCGTGAAGCTGACGGTGCTCGACTCCGCTGGCGAGCAGAGTGAGCTCGAGCTGGTCGTCGACGACAAGACGAGCTTGCGTTGGATGCTGGGCGACGGTCGCGCGCTCGTGCTCAAGCGCGCTCAGTGAACGGCGCTTGCTTCATCGAGCGTGCGACGCGCCTCGTTCGGACGACAAACGACGAAAGGGCGCGTGGAAACGCGCCCTCGTTGCGAGCCATCGAGCGAGCACGCAGAGCGCGCCCGCTCGTCGATCTCAGAACAGGTCCTTGAACTGAGCCAGCTCGGTCTTCTTCGACTCGAGCACGGCGTTCACGGCGCGGAGCACGCGGGTCTTGGCAGCCGAGGGCACGACCTTGCCGGCCTCGATCTTGTCGAGCAGCACCTGCGTGACCGGACGACCCGAGCGGGGCTTGGGGGCGTCGGCAGCGACGGGCTTGCCGCCCTCGCGCTTGCTCAGGCGCTTGGCCAGACGGTGAGCGCGGTCCTCGGGACGCAGGCGCTCGATGTCGGCCGAGGCGGCCACCACGCGGCGCGAATCGATCTTCTTGGATGCGAGGAACTCGGAAAGTTTGCTGGCCATCTCGGACGTCTCCACAAGGGTTGGGGCCGGGGGTCTTAGCAGGCCGGCCCGGTCTGTCTACCCTGGGCATGTGACCATCCTTTCTCCGGGCCCCAACCCCCCCCCAACCCCCGCGGCCCGCCTGGCCGAGGCCCTCGATTGGCTGGCTCCCCGCATCCCCCGGCCCCAGCTGGGCCTGGTGCTCGGATCGGGCCTCGGCCATTTCGCCGCCCGACTCGAGGATCCGGTCCGCGTTCCCTACGCCGACATCCCGCACATGCCCCTGCCCGCCGTCAGCGGTCACGGCGGCGAGCTGTGCGTCGGGCGGCTCGGCAAGACCACCGTGGCCTGCTTGAGCGGGCGCGCCCACGCCTACGAAGGGCACGCGCCCGAGAAGGTCGTCTTCGGCGTGCGCCTCCTGGCTCGGCTCGGTGTCGACGCCGTGCTGCTGACCAACGCCGCCGGCGGAATCGGCGACGACCTCGCGCCTGGCCGGCTCCTAGTCATCGACGATCACCTGAACCTCACCGGACTGAATCCGCTCGTGGGTGCCAACGTCGACGAGTGGGGACCCCGCTTCCCCGACATGACGCAGGCCTACGATGCCGAGTTGCGCGCGCGCCTCGGGGAGCTCGGCCGACAACTGGGCCTCGACCTCGCCCACGGCACCTACGCCGGACTGCTCGGCCCCAGCTACGAGACGCCAGCCGAGATTCGCATGCTGGAAACATTGGGCGCGCGCGCCGTCGGCATGAGCACGGTGCTGGAGACGATCGCGCTGCGCCACCTGGGCGTACGGGTCGCCGGCGTCAGCTGCATCACCAACCTGGCGGCAGGCAAGAGCCACGCGCCCCTCGATCACGATGAAGTCAAACTCGTTGCCGATCGTGTGCGCGACGACTTCAGCCGCTTGTTGGTCGCCTTCTGCTCCGACCCCATGCGCAGCTGAACAATCGAACGGCTGTGCGACCGGCTCCCCGAACCGCGCGATGGATCGGCGCAAAGGGAACCGTGACGGGAACCGCGCGACGGGAACCGCGCAATGGGAACCGCGCAGCGAATCGGCGCGTCCGAGTTCGGTGGTGCGTCCCGCTTCACTGGCTCCGGGGGGACTGGTTCGTTCGCTCGAACCATGCCACTCTAGCCGAGCATGGCTGGTCCCCAGCTGCACGCTCCGCGGATCGTGCTCGGCAATCCGCCGGAGCTCGTGGTCTACGACCGCGAGCAGCCCTGCCCGTACCTGCGCGAACGCATCTCCCGCCTGCCGTTGCGCCTACCATCGCGCCCGCTCACCCAAGCCGAGCTGGACGAGCGCTTGGCACGCGGCGACCGCCGGCAGGGCTTCGTGCTCTACAAGCCGAACTGCCCCAGCTGCTCGGCCTGTGAGGCCATCCGCATCGACGTCGCGGCCTACCAACCGAACACGACCCAGGGCCGCACGCTGCGCCGCGGCGACCGCGAGCTGACCATGCGTGTCGGCCCACCGAGCGTCGACCAACGCCGCGTCGACATCTACAACGCACACAAGGCCGGCCGCGGCCTGCGCGATGGTCAGCCACCGATCGACACCGACGGCTACCGTGACTTCCTCGTCGCCTCCTGCTGCGACACCTTCGAGCTGTCGTACTGGCTCGGCGCCACGCTGATCGGTGTCGCCATCGTGGACCGCTCCGAGACGTCGCTGTCGGCCGTCTATTGCTGTTACGACCCGGCCTACAGCCGCTACGGCATCGGCACCTACTCGATCCTCAAGCAGCTGGAGCTGTGCCGTCAGTGGGGGCTCGGCCACCTCTACTTGGGCCTCTACATCGCCGAGTGCTCGACGATGACCTACAAAGCGCGCTTCTTGCCGCACGAGCGCCTGGTGGGCGGCCATTGGGTGACCTTCGAGGCACCGGCTCAGCCGACACCCGAGTCCGAGCGACCTCACCGACCGATCGAATAGAGGTCTCCGCCTCGGCAGAGCTGCCGAGGCGAGAGACCGCACGAATCAGGAGATCGGCCGGCCCAGTGCGGCGTCCAGTTCGGCCAGCGCGGCCGCGAGCGACTGCTTGGCCGTGCCGAGCGCCTGCGAATCGCTCGTCCACTTGTCGCGCGCCAGGCTCAGCTTGTTGCTCTCGGCCGAAAGCTCGCTCTTCAGCTGCGCGATGTCGCTGCGGCACGCCGCCAGCTCGGCCTCCAGCTGGGCAATCTTGCCGTCGCGGTCCAGCGTGGCTGCTTGCGCCGAGTCGCGCTCCTCGGTTCGCGCGGCCAAGGTCACCTCGAGGGCCGCAATGCTGGCGTCACGCGAGGCCTCCGCCTGCGCCTTGGCCTCGCTGAGCGACTG
>DATIDO010000728.1:0-6589 GCA_035456245.1 Polyangiaceae bacterium | reverse complement strand
CAGGATGGCAGGTGGATCTGCCACGCTCGGCAGTTGGTCGACGATGGGCCCTTCTATCAGCGCTTTCTACTCGAGGTGGAGTCGTCGCTGGGGGCCGGGCACGGGGTGTTCGAGGTGGTAGCGCCGGCGCGTGTCGATCTGCCGCACCAGCGTCCGTTCGTCAGCATGCGCATCCACCGTACGGGCCGTTCCAACTCGGTGTGGCTTCCGCTGTTCAGCGGCCCGCGCGAAGGCCGCTGGGGACGTCTGTGGAACCAGGCACTCCCGGCGCGCCTGCGCACACGGGCAAAGGCGGTGGCCCCGTGAGCACCATCTGGATCCTCGCGATGTTGCCAGTGTTGCCGTTGGCCATCACCTTGCTCAACCTGGCGACCTGGAAGCGCCCGCGACCGTGCGAGTCCGAGGGGCGACGTGTCTCCGTACTCATCCCGGCGCGCAACGAGGCCCCACGAATAGCGCGAGTGCTGGAGTCGGTGCTGGCGTCTCGGGACGTGCTGGAGGTGCTCGTGTACGATGATCAGTCCTCGGACGCGACGGCCACTTTGGTCGGACGATTCGCTCAGGCGGACGAGCGAGTGAAGCTGCTCAGCGGTCGTGCGCTCCCGGATGGGTGGATCGGCAAGCCCCACGCCTGCCAGCGGCTGTTCGAGGCGGCTCGCGGCGAACTATTGGTCTTCGTCGATGCCGACGTCACGCTGGAGAAGGGGGCGTTTGGAGCACTCGTAGCGCTGTTGGACCAGGGGGCTGGCGTGGTGACGGCGGTGCCTCGGCAGGTGGCGGAGTCTTTCGCGGAGCGCCTGATCATGCCGCTCTTGGTGTTGACCTACACGTCCTGGTTGCCTCTTCGTCTCGTCGACCTCAGTCGCAACTCGTCGTTCTTGGCAGCCAATGGTCAGCTCTTGGCCCTGCGTCGTCGGGACTGCGCGAGCCTGGGTGGATTCGAGCGCGTACGCGGCGAAATCGTCGACGATGTCGCCTACTGCAGGCTCGCGAAGCGCCGCGGCCTGCGCGTCGCATTCGTTGACGGGTGCCGACTCGCCAGCTGCCGTATGTACCGCTCGTGGGACGAAATCTGGCGCGGATTCTCCAAGAACATCTTCGCCGGCGTCGGGAGCTCGAGAATCCTACTGACGTTCGTGCTGCTGCTGCACCTCGGTGCTTGGGTTTGGCCCTACGTCGGCATGCTACTTTCGCTGGCCCATCCTCAGCTCCTGCTACCGAGTGTCACGGGCGTGGGGGCCTGCCTCGCGGTGCGCGCCGCGTTGGTTTGGCGCTTCGAACAGCCAGTCGAGGGCATGCTGCTCCATCCGGTGGCGGTGGCGTTACTCTGCGCTTTGGCGCTCAACTCCTATCTCTGGCACGAACGTGGGCGAATCGAGTGGGCTGGTCGTGCGTACGATCCGCGGGGGGTCAGGGCATGAGCGGATCGCTCGCACCGTCCGGTAGTCGCAAGGCTGGCTGGTTTCTTCGTCTCGCCAGGCCCTACGTCCGGTCGCGCTTGCGCGGGAACTTCGCCGAGGTCTCGGTGGCGGGCCTGGAAGCGACGCGCTCGGTCTTGGTGCAGCGCCCGCTGCTCGTCGCACCGAACCACGTGTCTTGGTGGGATCCGCTGCTGTGCGTCGCACTGGACGAGCAGCTGGGGGGCGGCGGACATTGCCTGATGGACGCGGCCAATCTACGGCGCTTCCCCTTCTTCTCCTGGGTTGGCGCGCTGCCCCTCGAGCGCTCGTCGCCCCGCCTTGCGCGGGATGATCTGGAGCGGGCTCTCAACGCCTCTCGTCGAGCAGGAGAGTTTCTGATCGTGTTTCCACAGGGCGAGCAGCGCCCGTCTCATTTGCCGCTCGTGTTCCATGCGGGGGTGAGCTGGTTGGCAGCTCGGGGCAAATTGGCGACCGTCCCCGTAGGTGTGCGCTATCAGTTCGGTGAGGGGCCGCGTCCTCGGATCTTCGTTTCCTTCGGCCCGCCCCTCGAAGACCCTGGGTCCTCGAACTTCTTGGCGAGGCTCGAGGGAGCGGTGGCCCGAGAGCTCGAGCGCATCGACGCCGAGCTGTTGCGGCGGCTCTCGCCGCACTCGCTGGGGAGTGAATTTCGCGCGCTCTTCGGCCATGCCGACGAACTCGAGCTGCCCCTTGGCACGAGCATCCTGACCGGGCTGGCGCGACGTGGAGGACAGGGCACATGAGCGAGCGGGTGATCGTCGTGGGCGCGGGGGTGGGAGGGCTCGTCTCGGCCTTGTTGCTGTCGCACCAAGGTTACGAGGTGATGGTAGTGGACGCGGCCGGGCGCCCTGGTGGCAAGGCGAGCATCGCGGAGGTGGACGGGTGTGAGTTCGACACCGGCCCCAGTTTGCTCACTTTGCCGGCGGTGTTCGAGCGAGTGTTCGCCGAGGTGGAGGAGAGCTTTGCAGAGCACGTGACGCTGCTGCGTCCGGAGCCGGTGTTTCGCTACCACTTTTCGGGAGGGGGGGAACTCGATGTCCATCACGAGCTGGTCGATACGCTCGCGTCGGTGCGGCGGACTTTCGGTGCATTGGCCGCCGAAGAACTCGAACGATACCTCGCTGACGCTCGCCGTATCTGGGAGACGGCGGCCCCGCATTTCGTGTTGAGCAGCGCTCCGGCGCTCTCTCGCCTCGTGTTCTCGGGATTGCTCCGCTTTTCGACGCTGCGGTCGATCGATGGCATGCGCTCGCTTTCTCGAGCCATCGACTCTCGGGTTCGCACACCCGAGCTGAAGATGATCCTCCAACGATATGCGACGTACAACGGCTCGGACGTTCGTCGTGCACCCGCAACGCTGGGGTGCATCGCGCATGTCGAACTCGAGCTGGGAGGTTTCGGCGTGAAGGGAGGCATCTACGAGCTCGTTCGCGCCCTGTACTCATTGGCCAGCCGTCGCGGGGCCGTCTTCGAGTGGGGCACGGCGGTAAAGGGGCTCGGCTGGGATGGGCGTGGAATCAACGGGGTCGAACTGGCCGATGGTCGACGCTTGGCGTCGCGACGGGTCGTCGTGAACGCGGACGTCGAGCAGACGTTCGAGCGACTTCTTCCCTCCCAACTGAGGCGCCATGCACCACGGAAATGCGAGCCGTCGATGTCCGCGTACAACGCCGTGATTCGAGCTCATCGCCAGGCGACTCGAGCAGCGCACGCCGTCCTGTTCCCCAAGGACTACCTCCGAGAGTTTGCCGACATCTTCAGCCACGGTCGGGTTCCGGAGGATCCTGCCGTGTACCTTTGCTCGCAGGAGCGAGCTCACCAGCGTCTCGGCTGGCAAGACCACGAGCCCCTCTTTGCCATGATCAACGCTCCAGCCTCACCTGGCCAACACGTCGACCCGGAGCTCGATCCCATTCGGGCTGCTCGACCTCGGCTCGTCGAGCGAGGGTTGTTGGATAGGGACGATCACGGCGTTTGGGAGCGTAGTCCGAGCGATCTCGCGCAGGCGTTCCCAGGGAGCGGTGGCGCGCTCTATGGGGCGGCGTCCAACGACAAATGGGCAGCGTTCCGACGGGCGCCGAACGCATTTGCCCGTGTCCCGGGGCTCTTCTTCGCCTCCGGGAGCGCTCATCCCGGCGGCGGACTGCCTCTCGTTGCGCAGTCCGGTCGCGAAGCTGCGCGGGCGATCGTCGCGGCAGAGGGGGTCTCGTGAGGGGGCGACCGAGATCTCGAAGTGGTCACGGCGGAGGCGTCATGCGGTGGGCTGTCGCGGCGGCCATCGCCTGTTTCACGGCGGAGGGTGCGTCGACGGAAGCGAGTGGTCATCCACCAACGTCCGCCTCACCGCTCGCTTCCAGCCCAGCCGATGGCGAAGGAGTCCAGCAGTTCAGCGGCACCTATGTGATGCTGCAACAAACGGTGACTCGTGCCGAGCTTCCCGTGATTGCCGACATCGAAGCGACGACGCGCGCGGTGAGCTTGCTTCAGCTGCGTCACGATGGCTCTCGCCTGTTCGGCTCGGGGCCCGTGTGTGCTTTGGAGATGCAGAATGACTCGAGCTTGGTGACGACAGAGTTGCCCGAGGCCTTTCGCCGCTCGCTCCCCCCGGTAGAAGTCGACGCCAGGCTCGTCGCGACGGAGCGCGGACTTGCCTTTCGGCAACCCGAGCGCACGATCGTCGTGGGAGCTCGCGTCCTACCCGGCGCTCCATTGCCGAGCAGCGCCAGCGACAAGCGCGTGTTCGATCAGGACGGCGACGGAAAGCCGGGGGTCACGGTACGCGTGAGTGTGCGCGGAATCTTGGCAGGCGACATCTACCTGGTGCAGCGCAGTCGCAGTCGTCTCTACGGGAGCCAGCGTGGCTCGGCCTTCACGGGACGCATCGACTTCGAGAACGAGCAGCGCGTGCTCGGAAGCTCACACCCACTGTTGGGCGATGGGCCCGTGTCTCGACCGCTGCCCGAGCGTTCGTTCTTTCGCCTGGAGAGGATCCAGGAAGGCGCGGACTGCGCGGCGGCGGTTCGGCGGGCCCAGGGTTGGCGCTGAGTAGTGTCCCGTTCGGCCCGCAAGACCTTGCTCGATGCCTATGGTCGAGCCCGACAGCGGCAATGCATTTTTCGGCGCGACGGTCCAATAATCCCGGCCGCCCAAGGCCACGTACGGTTCATGCGAAGTTTCATTGCCCGTCCGCTCCTGCTCTCCACCGTCCTCCTGACCGCCTGTGGCGGGAAGACGCAGGTCCCTTGGGATTCGGACAGCGCTACCGTGCGCGGCGCTGACGGCGAGGTCGATGAGGTCCCGTGGGGCGATGGCGACTGCCTGGAGCTCGAGGGCGGGGCCTGTGTCGATCCGGACGACGAGTGCGGCGGAAAGGCCGCAGCCGACGTCTACGTCAACGAAGCCGGGGAGGTGGTCGAGGTCGTTTGCTACCCGCCCAACGCCGGTGAGAAGGACGTCATCGACGTCTCGGGACTCACCGACGAAGAAACGCCGGCGATCGACAACAATGCGGTCGTCGTCTTCGATGGGGACGCGACTGCCCCCGCGTTCGAAGGCAACCTCGAAGTCGAAACGAACAATGTAGTGCTCTATGGCGATGACCCGGCGACAGCCGTCATCGACGGCGATGTGACGCTGAACGGCAACAACGCCCTCGTCACGGGCGTCACGGTGACGGGGAACGTCCAGGTGTACTTCAACAACGCCCAGTTCTCGAACTGTGTCATCGAAGGCAATCTCGTGCTCGAAGGCAACAACGCCGTCGTGGCGGGCTGCCACGTTCTGGGCAACATCGTCGTGAAGGGTCAGAACAACCGACTGACCCTGAACCGAGTGGACGGAAACATCGAGAACGAAGGCGGAAATACCGAGTGCGTCGACAACTACTCCGGCGAAACGCTTGCCACTGGCGAGCTGCTCGCCTGCGAGTAGCCGAGGCTCGGGACGGCAGATCCGGGCCAAGGGGTGATGGCTTGTCCGGTCCGCTGTCGCCCTTCAAGGCGGAATACGGCCCGAGGTATCCGAAGGACCCTCGTCTTTCAGGAAGCCTCGGGCTGGCCCTTGCGATAGAGGCCGAGCGCGTCGTTGGCGGTGAAGCGGATCTTCCGATCGATGCCGAAGGTATCCTCGGCATCATGAGCCAAGGCGACCACCGCGGTGAGCGCGGTGCGCGCCTTGCGCAATTCGGCGGTCAGCCACGTCACGTCCTCTGCCGCGATGGCTTTGCCGGTCGAGGCACGCCGCTCGATGTCGGCTACACGCCACTCGGTTCGGGCCTTCTCCGAGGGCAATCGGCCCGAGCCGCCGCAATCGGGACAGTCGACCACTCCGTAGTCCTGTCCCACCTCGCCGGTCCCGCCGCACGTGACACAGACATCCATCTCAGGCCCGTCGCTCATGCCAAGCAAGCTAGAGCACATCCAGGAAATGTCGAAGGGCTGTCTCGGTCCCCGGCAGACCGGCGGGCGTCCCCGCCAAAGGCCAGCAAATTCGGAGATTTGTTCGTGTGCTGACGGGTGTGCTCGGAGCTCGCCGGGGTGCCCCCACGCGGGTCCCGCCCGAGAATCATTCAGGAGTAGCCACGTGTCTTGTCGTATGCATCACGGTCCCACGCAGACGACTTGCACGGAGAGGTGCTTGAACGTGCCCACGCAGGGATCATCGAAGACTTCGTTCTCTGCGGCCATCGAGCACGAGGCGAGGCCGAGGCATGCATCCTCGACCAACCCCAGGCTGGTCTGCGCGTCGCACCAGCCGATGCTCAGGTCGTCCTCGCTGCAGCTGCCCTCGGGCATGCCGTAGCTGGCGAACGTGATGGCATCGATGACCTGCCCCTCGGGGCACGTCAGCTCGAGGGATTGGTGCTCATCGACCGTGAGACAGAGCACGGTCGAGCTGCCTCCCGAGCTACCGCCACCCGTGCCGGAGTCGGTGCCGCCCGTGCCTGCATCAGTTCCACCGGTCGAAGTTTCGCCGCCCGTCCCTGCGTCGGAGCCGCCAGTAGCTGGCTCCGAACCACCGGTTCCAGAATCCGCGCCGCCCGTCCCAGCATCGGTGCCACCGAGCCCGGAGTCCGAACCGCCGCTAGAGGCCTTACCACCGGTAGCCACCGCGCCTCCGCTCGCCGACTCACCTCCCGTCGACGGCGAGCC
>DATIDO010000727.1:0-3736 GCA_035456245.1 Polyangiaceae bacterium | reverse complement strand
CTGGTGCGACCCGTCACCGACATCGCCGGGCGCGTCGCTTCGGCCTTGCCGCTCGGCGCGATCGGCTTGGTCGCCGTGGCACTGGTCGCGCTCGGACTGCGCTTCATCGATCTCTTCTTCACCAGCGCCTCGCGCAACGAGACGGTCATCCCATGGGTCCCGGCCGATGTGGCCCGCCCGACGGGTACGCTGCTCAAGCTCGGCCTGGTGCTGGTCGCGCTCTCTTTTGCCGCCCCCGTACTCACTGGCAACGGGGACGGCGTCCTGCCACGCAGCGCCATCGTGGCGCTGGGCACGCTCGGCCTCGCTGCCACCCCCCTACTGGCCTCGCTCGCGGTGGGTGTGGCGGTGATCTTCACGCGGCAGCTGCGCGTCGGCGACCACGTGGTCTTCGGCGGCAAGCGAGGCCGAGTGCGCGCCATCGGGCTGCTCTCGGTCGTGCTGGAGGCGGGCCCGGGCGTGGAGGTCCGGGTGCCTCAGCTGCTCGCGCTCTTTCACCCGACAGAGGTCTTTGGCCCGTTGCTGCGCACCGGCTGCGAGGTTCCTGTCTCGCGCACGGGCAACGACGTGGCGGACGCACTGCGGCGCGCTGCGCTCTCCATCGGTACCCAGCCCGAGGTCGAGCTGCTCTCGGTCGAGCGAGATTTGGCCCTCTACCGCGTGAGTGTCCTCAGTGATCGTCGAGATGCGCGCTCTGCGCTACTCGCCGGCAGCCACGGCGAGCTGAGCCAGCTCGGCGTCGAGCTGGGCCGGCGCTCGAACGGTTCGGTGAGCAGCACGAACGGCGGCGGCGGCTCCAACGGCGCCGGCTCCAACGGCAGCGGCGGCTCCAGCGAGGGCGCCCAGTGAATTCGATGTCGGCTTTCCTGGCCCTGATGGTCGTCGCCTACCTGGGCTCGATCCTGATGGGCGGGCGCTCGATTCGAGGCTACGGCTTGCCCTCGGGCTCGGAGTACCTGGTGCTCGGCTGGATCCTCGGTCCCGGAGTTCTGCGCTGGCTCGGCACCGGCACGCTCGAGCTGTTCGAGCCGATGTTGCAGGTGGGGACCAGCTGGCTCGCACTGATCGCCGGCATCGGTTGGGGCGTGGTGCAGAGCTCGGAACGAAAGCTGGTGACGCTGCTCGCCAGTGTGTCGCTGGCGCTCTTCACCACTCTCCTCGTCGGCACCGGAGTGTACTGGGCGATCGGTTGGCTCTGGCCCTTGCCCGATCGCGAGCGGCTGCTGCTGGCTGCCGCCGTCGCAGCCACGGGCACCGAAACCACACGAGTGGCGGTTCGCTGGGTGTTCGAACGACACGGAGCCGACGGCCCCCTGAGCCGCTGGATTGCGGCTCTGGCCGACTCGGACGAGCTCCCCGCGCTTCTGCTCGTGGCCGTGCTGTTCGTGCTCGTGCCCATGCCGAGCGGCCGCGTCGAGCTGCCGGCCTGGGGTTGGCTCGGAATCACCCTGGGCTTGGGCGCGGTCTTGGGCCTGACCTGCACCGCCTTGATGGGTGATCAGCTGCACCGCGGCGAGGCCACGTCGTTCCTGCTGGGAGCCACCTTGCTCGGCACCGGCGTCTGCGTGCAGCTGGGACTGGCCGGGATCACGGCGCTGTTCGTGACTGGGCTCACGCTGTCGGCCACCACGCGTCACAAGGTCGCGCTCCGCGCCATCCTGGCCAAGACGGAGGCGCCCGTAATGCTGCCCGTTTTGGTGCTTGCGGGGGCCCACGTCGATGCGACAGCGGTGAAAGGCGCGCCTTGGTTGATCGCAGCAGCGCTCGGCGGGCGGCTGCTCGCCAAGTGGCTGTGCGGTCTGCTCCTGCTCTCGTTCCCTGCCGCGCGCCCGGCTGGCCCCACCCTGGGCTTCGGTCTGCTCTCGTCGGGTGTGGTCACGATCAGCATGGGTATGGCTCTCTCGCTGCGCTTGGGTGGTGAGGTCGGTACGATCGTCCTCACCTTCGCGGCCGCCAGCGCGCTGTTCGGTGAGGCGTTGGGACCGTACTTCTTGAGGCGAGCGTTGATGCGGGTCGGTGAGCTGCGGCCGAGCGACACCGTCGATGCGCGCACCCAGCTCGGCGAGCGCGAAGGGGAGGCACTGCCGTGAGCGGCGCATCCCGTAGCAAAGGGACGAGGGAGCGCGTCGTTCAGGCGCTCGCTCTGGCCCTGGTGTTCGGCCTGATGATGGGCCTGACCCGAGTGCTGCCCGATTTGGGGGCCGGCTCCACCACCGCGGCGGTCGGCTTCTTGCTCCTTGCCGGCGTGCTCGCCAGCGAGCTTTGCGAGCTGGTTGGCCTACCACACCTGAGCGGTTACCTCCTGGCAGGCATCGTGGCCGGACCACACGTGCTGCATCTCTTGCATCACGAGACCGTGACCGAGCTGAGCCCGGTCAATGGCCTGGCGCTTTCGCTGATTGCTCTGGCCGGCGGGGCCGAGCTGCGCATCTCGGACCTGCGTGCAGGCCTGAAGAGCCTGGCCTGGTCGACGTTGCTGCAGTCGACGCTGGTGCTGTTGGCGTGCTCCGCCGCCTTCATGGTGGCCAGCCGCTACCTCCCGTTCCTCCAAGGCATGTCGCGCGCCGGCGTGTTCGGAGTGGCCATCCTGTGGGGCGTCCTATCCATCACCCGCAGCCCGGCGGCCTTGCTCGGTATCTTGTCGCAGACGCGCGCCCAGGGTCCGGTGAGCCGCTTCGGGCTCAACTTCGTGATGAGCTCGGACGTCGTGGTGATCATCGTCTTGGCCCTGGCCTTCATGGTGTCGGGCCCGCTCATCGAGCCGGGCACGGAGCTGTCGCTGCACGAGCTGGAGGACGTGTTTCACGAAATCTTGGGCAGCGTGGCCATCGGCACCACGTTCGGTCTCGTGTTGGCCGCGTACTTTCGCTTGGTGGGGCGGGCCCTGTTGGTCGTCTTGGTCGCCCTGGGCTTCGGCCTGACCGACGTCGTCAAGTACATGCACTTCGACCCCCTGCTGGTCTTCATCATCGGTGGGCTCGTGGTGCAGAACCTGTCGAATCAGGGTGACAAGCTGCTGCACGCCGTCGAAGAGACGGGCAGCATCGTCTACGTCGTCTTCTTCGCCACCGCGGGTGCCCACCTCGATCTGCCACTCTTGGCCAAACTGTGGCCCGTGGCGCTGGGGTTGGCTGGTGGGCGCGCGCTGTTCACCTATGGCGCGCACCTCTGGGGCTCTCGCCTGGCGGACGATCCACCGAACGTCCGGCGCTACGGTTGGACCCCCCTCGTTTCGCAGGCGGGCCTCGCGCTCGGGCTGGCGCTGGTGGTGGCCAACGAACACGCAGCGACCTTCGGACCCGGCTTCCAGTCACTGGCCATCGCCATGGTCGCCATCAACGAAATGGTCGGCCCTGTGCTGTTCAAGTGGGCCCTGGATCGGGCCGGCGAGACGCGCACCGGCAACGAGTCGGCAGGAACGGTCTGAGCGAGCATGTCCAAGAACACCACCGTACCGCCGCGGCGCAGCCTGCTTCGGCGACTGCTTCGTGGCGCCGCCTGGCTCGGCGCGCTCCTCTCGCTCGGAGGGCTCTACTTGTTCTGCGACGCCTACCGCGCGCTCGGCCACGCGCCGAGCGGAGAGGACCAGGAGCGCCTGCGCCAGAGTCCCCAGTATTCCGGGGAGCGCTTCGTCAATCGCCTCCCCACCGAACAGCCTGCGCTCGGGCCAATCCTTCGCGCCTACTGGAAGAACGACGCCATCACCTTCCCCCAGGCTCCCCTCCCCATCCGCGCG
>DATIDO010000726.1:0-5189 GCA_035456245.1 Polyangiaceae bacterium | reverse complement strand
CTTTGCGGGAGCCCTCTTTTTGGCGGTCGCGCTGATGACCCTCCGATTCGACCCCGCCGATCCGACCGTTCGCGGAGCGGACTGGATGGGTGCGGTCGGTCAGTCGCTGGCCGGCATGCTCGTTCAGGGCTTCGGTGCGGCTGCATGGCTCGTGCCGTTCGAGCTGGTGGTAGCCGGCCTGCCTCTCTTTCGCGGTCGCGCGCCGGAGCAGTTGGGCCTGCGCGTGGCAGGTGATCTGGTCATTTTGATCTTGGTTGCTGCGCTGCTCCAGGTGCTTTGGCCCGACGGTGCTGTCTTCGGCGCCGGGCTCCCCGGCGGCAACGTGGGGCTCTTCTTCGGTGAGCTGATGCGAGGCCTCTTCTCGGCGCCCGGCTCACTGCTGGTGGCCTCGACGGGTGTGGCGCTGATCCTGATCGGACGCGCGAGCTTCTCCTTCATCACCTGGTGCGAGCGCATGTGGGCACTCTCGCTCCGCGGCCTCGCCGCGTTGCGGCTGTTGCGCGAGCGTTGTCTCTCGGCATGGGCGAGCGCGCGAGCCGTGAGGCTCGAGCAGGATGCGCTGCGTGAGCCGGAGCCAACGGTGGCGAGCGACGAGGAAGTCGTGTTGCGAGCACTCGGCGACGAAAGCGCGTGGGTTCCTCACGAGGCGACCGGCAGGCCTCCTCTCGCCATCGTCGAGGCGCTGCGTCGTGGGATCGAGCCCGAGCGCTGCTTGGACGATGCTCGTTTCGAGGGAGATGCGTTCGGGGTGGGCCTGGAGCCCTTCGCGAATGGTCTCGATTTGCTCGGTCGCAGTGCCGAGAAGCGGCCGAGCCATGGCGCCGACCTGGATGGCTTTTGGACCGGACTGACCGAGTCCGGCGAAGCGGAGTCGCTTGGTAACTGGGGTTCCGATGATGGGGCCGAGGACGGTGCTGAAGCCGACGATGAAGACGAGTCGACCGACGACGAAGACGGCTCGACCGACGACGAAGACGGCTCGACCGACGATGAAGCAGAGACGGACGACGAAGCAGAGACGGACGACGAAGCAGAGGTCGATGCCGAAGAAGAGGAGCCGAGCGCGACGCTCGAACCCGTTCGCATCGTCGACACCTCGAGCGCTCGTGAAGTGCGCCCGGCGCGCACCCCAGCCCGGCGCGTGGCCGGTGACTTCGAGCTGCCGTCCAGCGACTTGCTCGACCCGCCCTCGACGACCGAGAAGGCCGTGAACCGCGAACAGCTCCTGCGTCACAAGGAGAAGCTCGAACGCACCCTGCTCGACTATGGCGTGGTGGGTCAGGTGGAGGAGATCCATCCGGGCCCCACCGTCACCACCTTCGAGTTCGCTCCTTCGGCGGGTACCAAGGTGAGCAAGGTGGCCGGCTTGGCCGACGACCTTGCACTCGGTCTCTCGCGCAAGGTGCGCATCATTGCGCCCATTCCTGGCAAGAACCGCATCGGCTTCGAGCTGCCGAACGACGAGCGCTCGCCCGTGAATTTGCGCGAACTGATCGAGGACGAGCGTTTCCAGGCCCTCGCCAAGAAGGTCCCGCTCCCGGTCGTCCTCGGCCGGGACATCGTGGGCGCGCCCTTCTACGCCGACCTCTCGGCCATGCCCCACGTGATCGTTGCCGGCGCCACCGGCGCGGGCAAGAGCGTGGGCCTCAACGTCATGCTGTCGAGCTTGCTGTTCAGCCGCACGCCGGAAGAACTGCGTCTGCTCATGATCGATCCGAAGGTGGTCGAGTTGGCTCCCTTCGATCGGATCCCGCACCTGCTCCTACCGGTGGTGACCGACATGAAGCAGGCGGCCACGGCGTTGCGCTGGGCAGTGGACGAGATGGAGCGGCGCTACCAGGCCTTCGCCGACGCCGGGACCAAGAACATCGGCACCTACAATCGTTGGGTCGAGCGCGTCTGCTCGGGTGAGTTGCCCGCGCCCAAGCCCAAGACGGTCGACGCCATTGGCCCCAATGGCGAGGTCATCGACGTGCCAGCGATGGGTCGCGCCGACGACGGCAAGAACCTGCCGGAAAAGATGCCCTTCATCGTCGTGGTGGTCGACGAATTCGCCGACCTGATGATGCAGCAGGGCAAGGAGGTCGAGGCCTCGGTGGCACGTTTGGCGCAGAAGGCGCGCGCCGCAGGCATGCACGTCATCCTGGCTACCCAGCGTCCCAGCGTCGACGTCATCACCGGCATGATCAAAGCCAACTTCCCGACGCGTATCGCCTTCCGCGTGGCGCAGAAGGTCGACAGTCGAACGATCTTGGACGAGCAGGGCGCCGAGGTGCTGCTGGGTCGAGGCGACATGTTGGTCAAGATGAACGGTGCCAACGACACCCTGCGCGTGCAGTGCCCGTTCGTCTCCGAAGAAGAGGTGGACGGGCTGACGGCACACCTTCGCGAGCAAGGCGCACCGCGCTACCAGGAGTCGATCCTCGAGGAGCCCGAGAGCGAGGCGAAGGACGAGGAGGACGACAAGGGCGACAGCCGCTTCGAGGAGGCCGTCCTGATCGTGCGCGAGACGCAGCGCTGCTCGACCTCCTGGCTGCAGCGCAAGATGACCATCGGCTACAACCGGGCGGCGAAGATTGTCGAAATGATGGAGCGCCGCGGCTTCGTCGGGCCGCCCAACGGTTCGCGAGACCGTGAGGTATTCCTGACACCAGGCTGAGGTATCGGGCCCAAACCCGATGCCCAGGTGAAACACCCTGGGGGCCGCCGGTCGAAAACTAACCTGGGAGGGGTGTCCGGGGGCGCCTGGGGTGCCCGGATGCCCCCCAAAAACAACCTGGGAGGGGTGCCCAGAGGGGTGCCCAACCGGTGCTCCCGAATCACCCGAAAAGTAACCTGGGAGGGGTGGGGCTGAGGCGGGCTGTCGCCCCCTGGCTGGTTCGCCGGCCCGATCTGGCTCCCCGTAGAAACTCCTGGTTATAGTCCCAACGCAACATGAGCAGTGTCCGGCTGACCGTGCCCCCACCATCGGACGACGATCACGAGGACGTCGCCTGGGCGTTGCGCGCTGCGTCGGCGCAGTGGCGCCGAGACGCGCACACCGACGCCGTGGCGTGGGTGGAACGCGCGGCCGAGACCGCCGAAGAGGTGGGCCACATCCAGCGCTCGATCGAGCTGCTCCAGTTGGCCGCCGCGCTCAAGCGTGGCGCTCAGTCGCTCGCGCCGCCCATGTTCGCGCCATCGGCAGCTCCGCCTCTGCCGCCGCTTCCTGGTCGACCGAGCGGCGCGATGGCACCGCCTCTTCCTCCAGGTGTGGGCCCCAGCATTCCCATGGCACCGCCGCCGCCGGCCGGCGCCGTAGCGCCACCGCTTCCCCTGGGCGCACGTCCACCCATGCCCTCGATCGAGGTCGAGGTCGAAGAGGTGGATTTCGACGAGGTGGACGAGCTCGACGACATCGAAGAGCTCGATGAAGCCCCGGCTCCGTTTCCGGCCGTCGCGACCGAAGGATCGTCCGCTGTCGAAGGGGCTGCGTTCCCAGCAGAAGCGGCGCCCGACGCCTACGATGCCGACGCGTATGCGCAGGGCGCGTATGCGCAGGGCGAGGCCGCACACGACGCGCCCGACGCGCACGCTCTCGGCGCCGGCGCGCCGGATGACACGCGCACGTTCCTGCAGGATCTGCCTCGCTTCGCGGCCGATTTCGCGGCGGCTGCCGAGCCGCCGGTGCCGGCCATTCCCAAAGCGCCAGCGCCTGCCGGAATTTCCCTCGGCGTCTTGCGCGGCCTCGTCGCCGATTCGGCACCCGAGTCTGCTCCCGATTCGGGCGCGCCGTCTCTCGACTTCACCGAGTCCGAATCCGGTGAAATGGATCCGTTCGGCGATGGCTTCGACGAGGCCGAAGAGCATCCCACCGACCGCCCTGCAGCAGGTCCCTTCGACTCCACCACCGAAGTGACGTCGCCAGAACCCGTCGAGGGGGGCTTCGACGAGCCAGCGACCGATCCGAACCACGAGTTCGGCGAGATCGATTTCAGCGAGGAGGCCCCCACCAGCCGCCGCTCGGTCGAGCTTCTGGCCGTCGCCGATCCGCGCATCACCCCGCCCACCTACCAAGCGTCGACCGGGGGCCTCGATCTCGACCTGAGCAGTCCCGCCGAGGTCGCGATGTCTCGCCGCGCCGAGCAGCTCGGTCACCACGAGGATCTCGAGAAGGAGCTCGGCGTCGATCTCAGCGTCGACGTGAATCGCGCGCCGCTCGCTCCGCGTCCGGCGCCTGCGCCAGCGCCACCAGCCGATCCGCGACCGGTCGGCATGGCCTCGGTGCGCCCCTCGCGTCCCCCGGGCGCCACGGACCGCATCGCTTCGCAGGGACCCGAGCCGTTCGCGCACGCGCCATCGGCCAGCCTGCCGCCGGTCGAGCCTCCGTCTCGACCCAGCCAGGCGCCACCGGCCGTGGTGATGCGCGAGCCTGCCCCCTGGATGGGCACCCCGAGCCCGGCTCGGCTCGAGCCGAACGAGCCGATCGGTGCGCTGCCGTCGGCTCCTCCATTGCCGCGGATCGAGCAACCTCGCGGCGAGAGCGAGCGGCCCGCCTCCATGCGGGTGCGCGGCACGGTGGTCGACGGTATCGATCTGCTGAACGTTCCCGGATTGCAGGATCTGCCCGAGGAGGCCCAGCTGGCCTTGCTCCAGTCCGCCCAGATGATGCGCCTGGAGCGCGGCGTGGAGGCGGCCTCGTTCGGCGTCGCGCTCGTCACCCATGGCGCCGTGCAGATCATGCCTGCCATCGCCGACGCCGCCTGCGGCATCGCGCGCAAGGGCGAGGTCATCTTCACGCAGGGCTCCCTGCCGACTGGCGTCGAGCTTCGTGTCGTGGGTTTCGATCCCGGCAGTCGCGTGGCGCTGTTCAGCCGCCAGGTCTACGAGGCAGCCGTCGCCGATTGTCCCTGGGTCGCCGACGAGCTCGCGCTGGTGGCCGACAAGTACCAAGCGCTGGCTGGGGCCGTGATGGGGCCGCTCGGCGACTCGCTGGACGACATGTTCCGCAGCATGGTGCTCGACAAGTGTACCGTGAAGCGACCGGGGCCCGGGGATTCGGTGGCCAAGCGCGGCAAAGCGCTCGACGGGCTCTACATCGTCGGCGCGGGCTCGGTGGATGTCCTGGCCGCGGACGGCAGCGTGAAGGAGACGCTCGGACCGGGTGACTTCCTCTTTCCGCAGACGTTGCTCGGCGGCAGCCCCGCTCC
>DATIDO010000725.1:0-3469 GCA_035456245.1 Polyangiaceae bacterium | reverse complement strand
GTGGATCCGACCCTGGCGCAGTGGGAAGAGCTGGGCGCGCTGTTGAAGAGCAAGGGCGCTCTGCCCGTCGTCGACTTCGCCTACCAGGGCTTCGGCGACGGCATCCAGGAGGACGCCGCTGGCCTGCGCGCGCTGGTGAAGCAGCACGAGGAGCTGCTGATCTGCTCCAGCTTCTCCAAGAACTTCGGCCTCTACAACGAGCGCACCGGCGCGCTGACCGTGACGACCAAGACGGCCGCTCAGGGTGACGCCGTGCTGAGCCAGTTGAAGGTCTGCGCCCGCGTGAACTACTCGAACCCGCCCGCCCACGGCGGCGCCATCGTCACCACCATCCTGGGTGACGCCGCGCTGCGTACGCTGTGGGAGCAGGAGCTGGCCGCCATGTGCACGCGCATCGCCAGCATGCGAGTGGCCTTCGTCGAGGGTCTGAAGACGGCCGGCGCGAAGCGCGACTTCTCCTTCATCACCCAGCAAAAGGGCATGTTCAGCTTCTCGGGCCTGAACAAGGATCAGGTCGAGCGCCTGAAGGCCGAGCACGGCATCTACATCGTCGGATCGGGCCGCATCAACGTGGCCGGCATGTCGGCCGGCACGATGAGCAAGCTGTGCTCTGCTATCGTCAGCGTGCTCTGACGAGCCCGCTAGAGGCCATTGTCAGCGTGCTCTGACGAGCCCGCTGGAGGCCATCGTCAGCGTGCTCTGACGAGCTTGCTGGAGGCCATCGTCAGCGTGCTCTGACGAGCCCGCTGGGCTGAAGCAAAAAGGCCGGACTCCTCGGGGTCCGGCCTTTCTCATTTCTCGAGTGCCGAGAGGAGATAGGTGTTCATGGGTCCGCGGCCCTTCAGCTCCACCGAGCCTCGTGCCTCGAATGCGAACTGTCCTCGGAGCCGCTCGAACACGGTGTCACTGACGTGGATGCGCCCGGGGAGCCCGTGGTGCTCCAAGCGGCTGGCCGTGTTCACCGTGTCACCCCACACGTCGTAGGTGAACTTGCGAATGCCGATCACGCCCGCCACTGCGCTGCCCACGTGAATGCCAGCGCGGAGGCCGAGGGGCGGCTGAACGTCCACCTCGCTCACGATGTCCATCATCTCCAAGGCGGCCCGGGCCAGGGCCTCCAGGTGGCCCTCCCGCAGCTCGGGGAGCCCACCCACGGCCATGTAGGCGTCGCCGATGGTCTTGATCTTCTCGATACCGTGGCGGTCGCAAGCCTCGTCGAAGCGAGAGAAGAGCTTGTTGAGCAGCTCGACGAGCTCGGTGGGCGCCAGCTTGGTGGAGAGGGGCGTGAAGCCCACGATGTCCAAGAACAGCACCGAAACGTCATCGAAGCGCTCGGCCACGATGCCCTCGTTCTTCTTCAGCCGCTCGGCGATCTGCGCAGGCAGCACATTGAGCAGCAAGCGCTGGTTCTCGCGGTTGAGGCGCGCCATCTCCAGATGGGTGCGCACGCGCGCGATCAGCTCGTGGGCATTGAAGGGCTTGCCCACGTAGTCCACCGCGCCCACCTCGAAGCCGCGCACGACGTCCTCGGTGTCGATCTTGCCGGTCAGGAAGATCACGGGAACCTCGGTGAGCGCCGCCGAGCTCTTGACCTGCCGGCAGACCTCGAAGCCATCCATGCCCGGCATGATCACGTCGAGCAGGATCAGATCGGGCCGGACCTTGGTCAGGATATCGAGCGCGCGTGGCCCATCCGTGGCAGCCAAGACCTGGTAGCCGCGCTCGCGCAGGATGGCCGAAATCGCCTGGATGTTCTCGGGGGCGTCATCGACGACGAGGATACGTTCCGGCACGGGGCTTCCCTCTCAACTGGTGGTGGGGATGACGGCTTGCTCGAGTAGAGCGAGCGCCTCATCGAAGGTGTACTGGCTCACCGCGCGCTCCAGACGCGCGAGGCCATCGGGGCCGAGCGTGGCGACGAGCAGCTCGCGGTTCCCCTCCACGGTGTCGCCAGCCGCCGAGTCGAACTCGCTCAGCTGTCCGCGCAAGCGATCCAGGACGGCCCGAACGCGCTCGGGGTCCACGGGATGCAGCGAACTCGGCTTGGCGCCGAGCGAGCTCGCCGAGTCCGCCCGACTCGAGACCAGCGCGAGCCCGGACAACAACGCCGTGACGCGCCGCTCCAGCTCCTCAATCCAGGGCTCCACGGCCTCGAGGGCGATGGAGTCCTTGCCCGCCAGGCAATTCTCCAGCGTCGCCGCGCTCTCCTGCACGCCCTTCGCGCCCAGGTTGCCGGCCACGCCTTTCAGCGTGTGCGCGAGGCGAGCTGCCCCCTCGCGATCCTTGGCCAGCACACACTCACGAATCCGGAGCGCGACGGTGTGCTGATCCTGCTCGAACTGCAGGAGCAGCTTGCGGTAGAGCTTGGTGTTGCCGGCCAATCGCCGCAGGCCATCGGCCACGTCGAGCCCGGGGACATCCTCCAAGTCGGGAGCGACGTCGGGCGCGGGAGCCTGCGGGGCCACCGTCCGCGGTGCCGCCGTGTAGAACTGACGGAGCGTTCGCGTCAGCACGTCGGGATCGATCGGCTTGGACACGTGATCGACCATGCCCTCGTCGAGGCAGCGCTGGCGCTCGTCCAGGGTGGCGTGGGCGGTCATGGCGATGATCGGCAGGTGCTTCAGGTGCGGCATCTGCTTGATCCTCGCGGTGGCCTGGTGACCGTCCATTTCCGGCATCTGCAGGTCCATCAGCACCACGTGGAAGGCCTCCGCGCTGGCGGACTCCAAGAGGTCCACGGCCACGCGGCCATTCTCCGCTACCGTCACCGTCGCTCCCGATCCCTCCAGTAGCTCGACGGCAATCTGCTGGTTGATCTCGTTGTCCTCGACCAAGAGGATGCGCGCGCCCTCCAGCGACAGATCGCTTGCGCCTGCGCCCGGCGTCTCTTTCTCGTCTTGGCCCTGCGCGAAGACGCTGATCAGCGATTCCACCAGCATCGAACGCGTCACCGGCTTCAGCAGCAGGCCATCGACCGGCAGGCGCTCCGCCTCTTCGCGCACCTCTTCGCGGCCGAAGGCCGTGACAATGACGATGCGGGGGCGTTGCTTCAGGCTCGTCATGGCCTGCACGCGCGCCGCGGCCTCCAGGCCATCGAGCCCCGGCATGCGCCAATCCATGAAGACGATGTCGTAGGGCTCGGCCGCGTCGTTCTGCTCGACTGCGGCGACGGCTTCCGCGCCGGAGCCGACCATGTCCACGCGTCGCACGACGCTACTCAGCGCCTCACTCATGATCTCGCGCGCCGCGGCGTTGTCGTCGGCGACGAGCACGTGCAGACTGGAAAGGATCTCGGGGTAGCGCGCTGGGCGTGACTCGGTGTTGGCGATGCCGAGCCAAACCGTGAAGTGGAACGTGGTTCCGCGTCCTGGCTCGCTCTCGAAGCCGATCTGCCCACCCATCAGCTCCACCAAGCGCTTGCTGATGGTGAGGCCCAAGCCCGTGCCGCCGTGCTTGCGTGTCGTGGAGG
>DATIDO010000724.1:0-4303 GCA_035456245.1 Polyangiaceae bacterium | reverse complement strand
CAACCCAGAATCACTGCCGTCAACGGCACGCCAATCAACTTGCCCCATTTGAAGATGCGTTCGGTGTGGTCGTCGTGCACCACGAACCACATCCACAGCGTCAGCATGTGCACGCCGAGGCACAGGTAGACCGACAGCATCAGCTTGTCGGCGCGCGTCAGGTAGGCCACCGAGGGGAGCGCCTGGGTCAGCGCGAAGTGGAACAGCACCGCCGCCGCCAACATGGGCGTGGTGGCATTGGAGCGCACCTCCAGCTGATCGCGCGGGAACCACAGACCCGACAGCGAGATCAGCACGATCACGAAGGCCGGCACGAACACCGTGAACATCGCCGAGGTGGCGAAGCGCTCGATGCCGAGCACGAACGTGTAGCGGTGGTAGTAGAGGTCGTCGTTCTCGAAGCGGTCCGGGTAGAAATGCGACATGGTGCGGGCGCGGAAGTAGTCCACGTCCCAGCCCGCCAAGGAGAAGCCCGCGTCCAGGAACGTGTGTTCCTGGTCGGTCTTGAACTTGACCATGTCGACGCCGTTGTAGACGTCCTCCAGCTCGATGCTCAGCTCCTGGGTATCGAACGGGTACTTGTGCAAATCGGGCAAGCTCGAGAACTCGCCGCGCACACGGTAGAGCTTGAAGGTCGGCTGATCCGCCATCGGCTCGATCTCGCTGGAGATGCCGTTGGTGAAGGTGAGCCGAATCTTCGGCATCGGCTTCTTGCAGGTCAGCGACAGGAAGAAGTCGGCGCGGAAGGTGCCCTTCACGATGTCGTAGTCGGGCACGTTGGCGAGCACGAGGCCTACGCTCACCTCGACCGGATCGACCTTGGGGTTCGCGAACGGCGAGCGGAAGTCGCCCATCTCGTGCACGGGCACGCCGCCCTTGGGCCCCAGCACAGCCGTGGCGAAGGCGGCTGCCTCGTCGGCGCCGCCGCCGTAGTGACCGCCGGCGCCGATGGCCGCCTGCGCATTCAGCTCTTCAGCAGTAGGCGCGGGCACCTGGCTCGTGGCGGGCTTGTCTTCCGGCTTGTCCTTGTCGTTCGCCGCCAGCGCGCTGCCGGCCGCCAGCACGGGGGCGACGCTCTTGCCGGGCACGGCTGCCCACGCCGGTGCAGCGAGCTGAGTCCAGCGCTTACCTCCCAGGACGATGGTCAAACAGACCAGGAGTGCGATGGACCCCAAGGCCAGGGTCTTCGGGATGGGTCGGCGCCTCCCCGGCGCCGGCTTCTCGGTGTTTTGGGGCTCCCCGCGTGACATGGCGGCCTTTTATCGGTGCCCGCTGGAAAAGGAAGATTCCCACTCGATTCGGCCCATTTCTCGCGCTCCGTGGAAGCGGCCCGGCTCAGCGGAGGTGGAGCACCTACCGAATCCCCAACGGCTCGACGGTTGTGGGGCGCCCCCCTGCATGGCATTGACGCGCCCGGAGAACACCGACGTGACGACCCCCCTTTCCAACGAGTCCCTCGATCTCATCCGCTCCGGCAAGGCCCAGGCCAAGACCGCCGTGGAGCTGATGCAGGCGCGCTACCGCGCCTTCGAGACGGGCGACATCGACTTCATCATGAACTCCCACGATCCCGACACGGTCCACCAGATCGATCGGGACGGGACCGAAGCGTGGGCGAAGCAGTCGAAGTGGACGGGCCTCGACATCGTGTCCACCGAGCTCGGCGGCGAAGGCGACATGGCCGGCACGGTCGAGTTCGTCGCTCACTACGCGGTGAAGGGCACGCCCCTCGAGCATCGCGAGCGCGCGACCTTCCGCAAGCACAACGGTCGCTGGGTGTTCGTCGACGGTGCCCCTGTCGCCGGTCCGCCCGTGCGCCGCGAAGAGCCCAAGATCGGCCGCAACGATCCTTGCTCGTGCGGCAGCGGCAAGAAGTACAAGAAGTGCCACGGCGCGAGCGCCTGAGCCTTCTCTCGAACTCCCGGAAGCGGGCCCCGGCGCGAGTGCACTCGGGGCCCCACACCGAGCCAGCGAATCAGGCCGGCAGCCGAGACCGATTGCACCCGGTCTCAGGCCGGCAACCGTCTCAGGCTGGTTCCTGCATCGACGAGCAATGCAGCGTGCCGAGCCCCACGACCAGGTCGCGCGCGTAGATGCCGACCGTCGGCCGATCCGGATAGCACTCGGCGATGATCGCCAGCGCGTCACGATCGCGCGCATCGTTGAACACCGGCACCAACACCGCCGCGTTCGCCACCAGGAAGTTCGCGTAGCTCGCCGGCAAACGGTTGCCGTCGTAGACGACGGGCGCCGGCATCGGCAGCTTCACGACCTCGAGGCGCCGCCCACGCGCGTTCGTTTGGCCCGCCAGCGCCCGCTGAGCCGCCAGCAGCGGCGCGTGGTTCTCGTCCCGACGGTTCGGCTCGTCGCAGACCAGTACCTTGGCCTTCGGCGCGAAGCGCGCGAAGTCGTCGACGTGACCGCTGGTGTCGTCTCCGGCCACACCGTTCGGTAGCCACAGGATCTTCTCGACGCCGAGGTTGTCGCACAGCACCTGCTCGCAGACGGCGCGGCCCACGTGGCCGAAGCGCGCCCGCGGCGAAGTCAGCAGACATTCGCTGGTGGTGAGCAAGGAGCCCTCCCCGTCCACGTCGATCGAGCCGCCCTCCAGGATGGCCAGCGAGCCGTCGGGCAGAGCGGGAAAGAGGTGCGCGGCCGAATGCTTGCGAGCGACCAGGCGACCGGCGGCGTCGTCCTTCTGGTGATCTCGGTAGCGAGACCAGCCGTCGAAGCGGAACTTCACCGCCAGCTTCTCGGACGACTTGCGCGCGCCGCGCTTGGTGACCCAGAGCGGCATCGAGTCGCGCGTCCACGAGCGATTGGTCGGCGCCACCACGAAGTCGACGCGCTCCATGTTCACGCCCGCGCGCTCGAACACGCGCGCCGCGCGCTCGGCCTCGTGACGGTCCTCGACCAGCATGCGCACGCGCTCGGCCTGGGTGAGCACCCGCGCCATCTCGGCGAAGGTCCAGATCACCGCGTGCAGCTTGCCGGGAAAGTCGGTGCGGTGGTGCGGGAAGGCCAGCCAGGTCGCCTCGTGCGGCGCCCACTCGGCAGGCATGGAGAAGCCCGCTGCGCGCGGCGAGACGTCCCGACCGCGCGCGGGCTGCTTGCGCGTCGCGCTCACGAGTCCTCGGTCCAGCGGCGGGTGATGTCGCCGTAGGCGTCGATGCGGCGATCCCGGAAGAAGGGCCACCATTTGCGGGTCTCTTCCAGCATGCTCAGGTCCAGATCACAGGTGAGGACCTCCTCGCCTTCTCCGGCCTCGACGAGCACGCGGCCCAGCGGATCGGCCACGAACGAGTGCCCCCAGAACTCGATGCCGGTGTTGGGATCACCCTCTTGGCCCACGCGGTTCACCGCCACCACGAACAAACCATTGGCGATGGCGTGCGCGCGCTGCATGGTCTTCCAGGCGTCGAGCTGAGCGGCGCCTTCGGCGGCCTTCTCGCTCGGCAACCAACCGATGGCGGTGGGGTAGAGCAGCAGCTGCGCGCCCTGCAGCGCGGTGAGCCGCGCCGCCTCGGGGTACCATTGGTCCCAACAGATCAGCGTACCGACCTTGCCCACCGGGGTGTTCATGGCCCGGAAGCCCAGATCACCGGGGGTGAAGTAGTACTTCTCCATGAACTGCGGATCGTCGGGGATGTGCATCTTGCGATACACGCCCAAGCGCTGACCGTCGGGCCCCACCATCACCGCGCTGTTGTGGAACAGGCCAGGCGCGCGGCGCTCGAAGATGGGCACGAGCACGGTGATGCCGAGCTGGCGCGCGACCTCGGACAGCGCCGTGACGCTCGCCCCATCCAGCGCCTCGGCCCAGGCGAAGGCCTCGGGGTCTTCGGTCTGGCAGAAATACGGAGAAGCGAAGAGCTCCTGCAAGCAGACCAGGCGCGCACCACGCCCGGCCGCCTCTCGCACGAACTCCACCGTGCGCGCGACGTTCTCGCGCGCGTCGGGGCCCACACGGCTCTGGACGAGGCCGATACGCAACGACTGAGCAGCCATCGCCGAGGCCTTTAGCTGGCCCGCGGGCGATTTTCCACCTGGGATGCGACCCGCCCGGCCCGCCGGAGACGCCTTCGGCCGCGCCGGACACCTGTGCTACACGGGCCGGCCCCCATGTCCACCTCCGAGTCAGAGCCTGGCCAGAGCACCGAGAGCGCGGCCTCCCCCGAATCGAACGCCGTGCGGGAGCCGAACGCACCGGCCAGCGAAGCCCCGGCCGAGTCTGCTGGCGCGAGCGAAGCTGGCGCGAGCGAAGCTGGCGCCACCGGCGAGGACACGGTCCAGGCTGCTGCGG
>DATIDO010000723.1:0-2446 GCA_035456245.1 Polyangiaceae bacterium | reverse complement strand
GAGGATGGCCGCTGGCTTGGGCGCGACGGTCGTGATCTGCGACGTGAACCCAGCGCGGCTCGAGCGGCTCTCGCTCGACCTGCCGGCGAACGTGAGCGGCTTGCTATCGGACGCGGTGGCGATCGAGGAGCAGCTGCCGCTGGCCGATCTGGTGATCGGTGCGGTGCTGGTGCCCGGAGCTCGCGCACCTCATTTGGTGAGCCGCGCGCAGCTGAGGCTGATGCGCCCCGGTAGCGTCATCGTCGATGTGTGCATCGACCAGGGCGGCTGCTTCGAGACGTCCCGACCGACCAGCCATGCCGCCCCCACCTACGTGGAAGAAGGCGTGGTCCACTACATGGTTACGAACATGCCCGGGGCCGTGCCGCAGACCAGCACCCGCGCGTTGACCGGGGCCACCCTCCCCTACGTCCTCGAGCTGGCCAAGCTGGGTGTGGATGGCTTCCTCGCTTCGGCACCGGGACGCGCCGAGGCCCTGTCGATTCGGGCCGGGCGCCTGTTCGATTCCGCCGTCGCCGCCACGTTCCCCGACTTGCCGACGCTGCATTCAGGGGCCTGAGCTGCTACCTCCTCTGCATGTCGGTTCGCCCCTCCCCCTCACTTGCTCCTTTCGGTCCCTGGTTGGCAGCGGGTCTGCTCGGGCTGGCTAGCCTCACGGGCTGCAAGGCCGAGTCGTCGGGCGCGGCTACCGAGCAGGCGGCCAAGCCTGAAGCTGCAACCAGCGCTGCTCGACCGGCGCCGGTGAAGAACGCCGTCGGCGCGCCGATTTCTGCTGCTGCCGAGCTGCCGCTGAAGAAGCTCTTGGCCTTCCCCGAGGAACACGCCGGCAAGACGGTGGTCGTTTCGGGCATGGTGCGGAGAAACTGCACCAAGAAGGGCTGCTGGATGGAACTCGCGACGGGGCTCGAGCCGGACGCGCTCGGTTGTCGTGTGACCTTCCAGGACTACGCGTTCTTCGTCCCGACCGATTCCGTCGGGAGCCAGGCGCGCGTGGAAGGCCAAGTGTTGGTGCGCGAGCTCGACAAGGCCCAGGTGGATCATCTGGAGGCCGAAGGCGCGCACTTCGGCGACAAGTCGGCTGACGGAACGGCGCAGGAGCTGCGCATCGTCGCTACCGGCGTCGAGCTCACCCGGAGCTGACGGATGCTCGACTCTTCGGTCCTGTGGCGGCTGCGACCGCTTCTCGTCGCTGCCGCGCTGAGCGGGGCGCCGGGCTGTGGGCAGCAGCAGTCCCCCAGCGACCAGACTGGCGCCAAACAGGAGACCTCGCCGTCGCAGAACCCCGGAGGCGCCGCAGCACCACCCGCTGCGCCGTCGGTGTCGGCAGCAGCCGCAGTACCGTCTGCCGCCCCGTCCGGCAGCCCCTCCAACGCACTGGCCGCGCCCGCCGCCGCGGAGGCCACCTCTCCGCTGCCGAAAGCGCCTGCCGAGCTTCCCGAAGGCATCGTGCCTCATCAGGCGGGCGACGTACCCGTGCCCTACGACAAGGCCCTGCGCGTGACGCACGCCGCGGCCGGTGTTCGCCACGCCATTCTCTACTTGCAGGGCATGTGCAGCGACGCCCGCAGCGCGGATGGCTGGGTCGACCTGGCGAGTCGCCGCGGCACGGTCATCGCCGTGCGTCCGGACGTGACCTGTGAACCCGAGCGCCGGGGTTACAAGTGGCCCGCGGAGCCGGGCGCCATCGAGGCTCGAATCGAGCGCGCACTCGAGTTCGTTCGCGAGCAACGCGGTGGGCAGCTGGATCTCGAAGTAGTGACGCTGGTCGGCTACTCCCAAGGCTCCGGGCGCGCGGAGCTCCTGGCATCCCGGAACCCGCATCGCTATTCGCAGATCATCCTGGGGGGCCACCCGAGTCCCGTTTTCGTCCCGAACTTCCAGCGTGATCAGCGTGTGGCCATGCTGGGTGGTGAACTCGAGAAGACCGAGGACATGCGAGCCTCGGTCGTGGGTTTGGGGCGCGCGGGCGTGGCGAGCCGCTTCTTCCTGCTGCCCGGCGCCCATCACGGCAGCTATGGCCCCGAGCAGCGGCGGATCCTGCCCGAGGTGTTCGACTGGCTGGGTGTCGACGTGGTTAGCGCGCCGAGCGCTCCGCCAGACGGCTCAGCCAACGACTGACCCCCGACGGGCTCAGACGCTGTAGATAGGCGAGCGCGTGGGCCTGGGCACCGACCCGAACCAGCGGGGTGCCCCTTCGAGCCGCGCGCACGATCGCCTTGGCGACTCGGTCGGCGTCGATGCCGAGCTGGTTCATCACTCGTTGAGCATCTCGGCGCTGAGCGGGCTCGAGGCCGGAGGTTTCGGCCAAGCGGCTCTTCACGAAGCTCGGACACACGCACGAGACGGTCACGCCGCTGCTGGCCAGTTCCCCGCCCACAGCGGCCGAGAGGCCGACGACGGCGAATTTGCTGGTCGAATACGCGGTGAGCAGCGAGAAGCCGACGAG
>DATIDO010000722.1:0-7661 GCA_035456245.1 Polyangiaceae bacterium | reverse complement strand
ACACCCCGCCGAGCCGCACGATGCGCGTCGAGCGGGAGGGGCGCGTGGTCGCTGTACCACTCGAGGACCGGAGGCTCGTCGCATGAAAACCTTCACCAAGGACCCGGACGCGATCCTGGACTACTCCGTCGACTGGTCGAGCTGGCTCTTGCCGGGCGAGCAGATCGCGGAAGCGGCCTGGGAGGTCACGGGCGGCACCGGCCTCGAGCTCGGGACCGGGGACCGCTCAGCCAACCACGACGAGACGTCCGCGTGGTGCTGGCTCTCGGGAGGGACCGTCGACACTGGCTACACGGTCCGCTGCCGGGTCACGACGACGGCTTCACCTGCGCGCGTGGATGACCGGTCGTTCCGGGTGTCGGTGCAAGAGCGCTAAGCTCCTCTGCGACCCGCCATCCGCGGTCGGGCGCGCAATCGACGTGAAGGCACCCCAACGAATTGGGGTAGGTCGTACGATCGCGACCGATCCTCGGGCAGGATGGGGATGTCCTCGCTGGAGAGCACGCATCCTAGAAGTGCGCCGGGTTCGCCGGAATGGCGAGGAGATGTGAGGGCAAGTCTGAATGGGCACCGTCGGGCGGGCTGGGCCACACTCCCATTTGCTCGCTGATCTCCACGACCTTCGCTTGAAGTAGCGGCAGGAGCGGCGCCCCATTGGCCAACTCGACCAAGTCCTGAAAGTCCAAGACAACGATCGGGATCTCGTTTTTCGCAAAGAAGAGGAGCTGCGCGAGTCGCGCTTGCCGAAGACCAAGCACCTTGGCCCCCCGCTTCGGAAAGCCGGTTGCTCCGGCGAGGGTCATGAAAATCGCGAGTCCAACGTGATCGAGCAAGTAGTTACCGACAACCCCGCAAAGCCGATGAAACGTTGCATCGTTGACCTTGCTCTTCGTTGCCTTTGCCTCAACAAGAATGCTTTGCGCCTTCGCTCCGGGACAGACGACCCGCATCATGGTCAGCCATAGTTTGCTACTTCCGGTTACGACCAAGTCGTACTGTGCTCCAGATGACAGAAACGACTTCACCGCGTCGCCCCCAGCAATGCCCTCGAGGAGGAGCTTCGCGATAGCTTCCATCAGCCTTCCCGCGCGCGCGAGGTGCAGTCTCCTCTGTTTTCCATTCGTCGCCGCGGCTTGAGCACGGACGTCCCCAAGCTCTTGCACGTAGGCGGCGAGATGCGGCGAGGGCGAGTAGAGCGCTTGGTCAAGCAGGATGGACCGGCGCGCGCCCGGGTCCCCCTTCAGCTCCTCGAAGAAATCGAGGAGCTCTATTGTGCTCCTTGCGCTCACTCGAAGCCGACTTTGTCGAGAATCTCGGCCGACATTTCGTACGACAATTGCGCCTCATCGGTGACCAACACCTCTTCGTCGTCAATCTCCACGGTCAGCGGCACGTGGGGCCGCCCGTGTGCCCAAGGGATGCTGCGGCAGGAGACAAGGCTATGGTCAACGAAGACCTCCCAGTACAATTTTGCTGCCGGCGGCTCCACCTCGGCGAGTCCAAACAGCAACGCTCGTGCGGCACGCGGGGACATTCCTGCTGCCGCACCAAGCTCGTGAGCCATCACGCTATCGCCCACGCGCAAGGCGAGGTAGCTCGCCACCTTGCTCCACTGACTATCGGTGATAGTCGGCAGTCTACTGCGCAGGAACAGGACGGTCATCGTCTACAGGTACGTTGTGAGGAATTTGAGAGCTGCGTTGCTTCCCCCGTAGCGCTTGGCGCAGTGCACGTGAGGGAAGCAATCGACAGTGCCTAGCGCGTGGGGTCTATTTCCAAAGTGGACGTAGCCGGAAAAAATCACCTGGACGGCCCTCTTCGACGAAATCTTGCACGAGTAGGACAATGGGCCCAGACCGGTCAGTAAGTGCGTGAGAATGGCTCGCTTTGCGTCGTTGAGTTTTGATGGACTGGCGACACCAAACTCCTCTGCGGCAAGCCGTGCCATCTTGCCTGCGAGTGCCTCGATCGGTCCGACTTTGTAACTTACGACGCCGGACTTGTTGGCTCGACTGGCGTTCAGATTGACAGCAAGGTCGCCACCCGCCGCGCGAATGTTCCGGTGATCCCAGTGGTACTCATCGTTGTCGAAATACTGATCGAACGCTCGGTGGAGCACGATCTCCGAAAGGGTTACCTCGTCCGGAGACAAGCCTGTTCCAAGAGTTTTCAGAAAGCCGTCCATCAACTGCGGGACCACTTTGGCGTACGCATACGGAATCGGTGTGCGACCTGAAGCGGCTTCTTCGGGGGTCTCAATGTGCGAGAGGTTGTTCCAATGGAACGAAACAACATCTGCCCGCACCTGCGCCACCACGTGCCAACGAATCTCGACCGACTTCGGCGCCTTACCGTCGGCCTCCTTGATCCAAGAATGAGCAATGCGCGCCGAGAGATAATAGGCCTCGTCTCCGTCGTCTCTCCAGAAGGGGCCCACCCACTCCGACCCAGCGTCCATTTGCGTAAAGAACGCCTTCGGATCACCAAGTTCAGGCAGACTCGACAGGTCGACATTCAACCCTGAGCGAAAAGAAAGCCACTCTCGCGTCTGTCGAGCGAAGGCAAGCGCGAACTCATGCATGTCAAGCGCCTCGTCTTCAGCAAGAATCCATCTCGCTATGGCCGCGGCCTGTTGACTCTTCACGTTGCCCTCACCGAACTTGGCGATCAGCGCAGATCCAAAATCGCCAGCGCAGAGGAGTTCCGAGGCGAATTCGTACCCCGCAGACTTTCCAAGATTTCTGTAGGCATACCGAAGTCCAACACCCCTCGCTGCCGCCGCCGCTTCCTCGCTCATCAAGCGCATGCTTGATCTTGCGATAGTCACTCGTCAAGGAACCTGCTGCACGCCGCACGAACCTCCAATCCTGAGCGGCCGAACGCCGCGGGCCGGGTCTTTGCGTCGCTCACATGCCCCACCCCGGCGCCTCGAGCAGCGCCAGGGCCTCCTCGCACTGCTCCCGGGTGCCCTCGGCCAACCGAACCCACGGCTCCGCGCTAGTGTCCCAGAGCGTCCAGGGTTCGCCGGCGTGCTCCGGCTGGGCCAGGAGGTAGCGGGCGGTCACGTGGCGCTCCTGAGCCGCTTGGCGCGCGCCCGTGCCAGGAGGTCGAGCTCGGCGCGCCTCGGCCCGAGGTGGCCCGCCCGCGGATCCGGCCGCTCCCGCCCCGGCCTCGCCCTCACGTCCCACGAACTGAGATCAGGGTACCAGGCCCGGAGCACCGCGAACGCAGCGCGCGCCGCCGCGGATTGGACGGCGCGACTCGCTCCCTCGAGGAACCACAGCTCGATGATGCCGACCCCAGCTGCCGCATCCGCCTGGAACCAGGCGCTCTCGATAGCCGGGTGGGAGTCCACCATCGCGTAGGAGGCGTAGGACGTGTGTGCCCCGTACCGAAGGCGCAGGCGCTCCAGTGGGTCGGCGTCGTCGAGGGCGGCCTGGGGCGCGTGACCAGGGGCGTGGTGCTGGTAGCCCATGGGCCCCGTCCTCGCGCCGTGGGAGGCCGGTGGCAAGGCTCCCGAGCTGGGGGCGTAGGAGCTGCTCGCCGCCGTCCCAAGCCTTGGCGACTACTCCTTTGGTGCTCGAGTCGAATCGAGCTTCTGCTTCAAGGCATTCCTCCGGGCCTCGGCCTCGGCGGGTTTCACGAAGTAGTGGTCGAACAGGCTCTCGAGAGCTTCCAAGAGCCACTCCGCTTCACCCGGCTCGACATCGACAATCTCGCCGCTCGCGTGCTCTTTCGTCGGGTGAGCAGCGAGGTTTCCAATGTGACGAACCGAATGCAGCGAGTCCGCGATGTAGGCAGGCAGACTATCGATCACCGCATCGATCTCGCTAGCCAGCGTCCCATGCTTCACCCCTGCCTTCTCGCGAAGGACATGTTGGAGGCAGCGTCGGCTCAAAGCAGCACTGGCCTTCGGGCTGTCTGCCAGCACAAGAACGGCTTCGTTGTAGTCGGAAGCAAAGGCTGCCGGAACGGAATCTGCCAACGGCGGTCGTCCATGGCCGCGCGGGAAGATCAGAGATTGTTCGCCGTTCCGCCTCATGAGGCGAAGAACCAGACGGCTGCAGGAAGGACAAGCCCAGCTTTGAATCCCCACGCGACCGAGCGTTGGATCATACCCTACTTCCAGGTAGGCCGGAATCACGTGAAGGCTACGTAGGCAGTGAGGGCAGGTGGTATCCATCAACCCGAAGGCGTACCGCGACGTGTTCGAGAAGTAAAAGCTGGGGAGTGTGACCGCCGTGCTGTAGGTGCTGGGTTCACTTCGGCCTCCGGCCACCAGGGACCACCCACGTCCCGCCGATGCGGAGCGCACCGCAGAGCGAGCACCAGCTCTCGACGACCATGCGATGCCCGCGCGGTAGACCGAGGCGCTCGCGGACGAACACCGGAAGGCCTGACGTGTAGGCACCCTCGCCTTCGGGGGCGAGAATTCCCAGCGTCCGGTGCTGGCACTCACTCACGGCCGGCCCCCTCGTGCTGACAGGCTGCGTCGTGGTTCAGGGAGTAGTCCCGCCCGCAGGGGCAGGCGCACCGAGGAGCCTGGCTCCAAAGGCCACCGTTCTCCCACCAGACGGGCTGGTAAGAGCCGAGCGGCCACGTCACTGCTGGTGACTCGGCGTCAACGGTCAGCGGGTAGAGCGTGCGCGACCTGGGAGGCCGCGCGCCGCCGGCTACCGCGAGATCGGCCACGTCGAGGGCCATCGTGAGCCCGCTCACTCCGCCACCTGCTTGCCGAGCATCGACGCCAATTCTGGCGGTAGCGACCGCCAGAAGTCGTCTGGGTCTGAGCTGTAGGCTCCCACGACTTCAGCGAGCAAGGCGGAGCAGTCTCGGCAGTGATCGCGCGGGGTCTCGTCGTTTCCTCCGCAGCACGGGAAGTCTCGCTCGGCATCGCCGCCAGCCAGCACGCGGGGGTCCCGCGGCACCACGATGTAGACCCGCTTCACTTCGAGGAGCCCAGCTCGTGACGGATGCGGGTCGTGAACCACAGCGCCGTTCTGCATCACCACCATGTGGTGCACGCCTCGCGCGCTCAGTCCGCTGGCCAGGTGCAGTCCTCCGAACAACGTATCGTCCGGAGCCATCGAAACTAGCTCGAGGCCGCGCTCAGCAAAGAAGGCGTCGATGGCGTCCCAGTGGACGGCAGGGCTCTCACGCGGGAACTCAGGCACCTCGTCCAGGCGCAGCCCTAGGAGCGTCGCGACGGCCGCCTCGGTGCAGTTCCCGTTCGAGACGCCCTCGACGTAGAAGCTCGTCTGGTCGACTCGACGAGCGGGCCCCATGTCAGCCATGGGCCACCTCCTGCGCCGCGGTCGCTTCGAGCTCGGTCCCCATCGCGTCGGCTTCACCTTCGAGAGCCGTGAGCGAGCGCGCCCCCAGGAAGAGCTGCCGTGCCCGCCCCAGGTGGTAGCTGCGCAACTTCCCTCCCTCCTGCGAGAGGGCCAGGTAGTGGAGCGCCAGCGCAGCCAGCGCCTCCTGGGGCTCGACGTTCTTCCGGTGGAGGTGCTCCCCCAGCCGGCGAAGCCGCTCCTCGTAGTTCGGCTCGGTGTTTGGCGCCTGGCTGTCCGGCAGCAAGCCCAGCCACTCGAGCAGCTCGAGCTCGAGGCGCTCGGCGGCGTTCACGCTCCACCCCCGAGCCGCTCGACTCCCTGGACGTGCCCAACGGGATCCCAGTCGAGCTGTGTGGGGCATCGGAACAGCTCGCCCGCCGGCGAGCGCACCAGCAGGTTGTGCGGCTTCTGGTAGAGCCCGTCCGTCTGCCCGTCGGCGTCCTGCTCCGCGTAGTGGCACGCGGCATCGTCGGCGTCCCAGTGGTCGCGCGCCGGGTATTCCTCGGCGTGCTCCTCGGCCGAATTCAGCTCGTCCCACACCTTCCAGGTCAGCGGAGAATCCACGCGATGCCTCCCGAGCAGACGAAGAACCAGGCGAGGCCCCAGCGCAGGTCGACCAGCGCCCATTGGCGGACGAGCGGCCACCAGATGAGGTTGTCCTGCCAGCGCGCCAGGCTGCGGATCGCCTGGGCCGAGACCAGGGCGCCGACGGTCGCGCCAAAGGCCAGCAGGACGACGACAAGCACGAGCGCCCAGTTCATGCCGCCACGCTCCCGCCGTCAGGCCAGCCCCAGCAGACGGCGGCGCAGCCAATCACGATCTGCGCGCGCTGCAGCTGAGTGAGCCCGGGGGTGGCCTCGAGCATCACGAAAACCTCGACCGCCGCTGCCTCGAGCTGCTCGAGCGAACCGCGCGCCGGGCGCTGCTCGCGGACCGTTCGAGGGACCGGCTCGGTGGACCAGCGAGGGTCGCTGCACCAGCCTCGATGCCCGTAGAGGCAGCCGCAGTGGGCGCAGTGGCTCACGCTGCCCTCCGCTGAGCGCCGGATCGCAGGCGGGTCCAAGCGGCGTAGCCCTCGGTGGTGAGCGCCCAGATCCTGGCCTGCGATCTCCCCAGTCCGAGGCACCGGAAGTAGTTCGGATGCGCGGCTTTGAAGAGCCGAATGTTTCGTGCCGACACCTCGGCCACGCGGGCGAGGTCGTACAGCGTCGCGCTACCAGCGCAGCCAAGAGCGATGAGCACTCGCGCGTTGGATTCGGTCAGCTGCGGTGCTCCGCAGCAATGGCAGCGCGGTGCGTTGGGGTGTCCAACCTTCACGAGCGCCCCCCGCTCGCCTGGGCGTGCAGGCACGCGCAGGCCTGGGCGAACACCAGCACGCGCCGCGAATCGACGGCGTCAGGCCGCGAGCGACGCGATAGCCTCGCCGACAGCTCGAACGAGTGCCAGCGCACCGCACCGTGCACCGGGCAGGAGCAGGAGTTCAACGCGAAGAGCGGCACGGGCCACCTCCGCGCGTGAGCACGCCCAGATCGCGGTGGACGGCCTCGAGCTGCTCGTCGGTGGGAAGCTCACCATGGGTGGCCGCCAGCAGCGCCCGCGCGTCGGGGGTGAGCTGCCAGCGCTGCTCGCGGGCCCGCTCGATGAAGGCCATGGAACGGTCGAGCGCGCTCACGACTTCTCCCTCGCTTCCCGGAGTTCCCGCATCCGATCGAGGGTGAGCCGCGCGATGCGGTCACGGTTGAGGCCATGCTCGGTGATGGCATCGAGCCGCTTGGCCTGCTCGCGAGCGAAGTGCTCCTCGAGGGCGCGCTTGGTCGCGGCTGTCACAGCGCCACCGCCATTCGGTCGTCGAAGTCCGAGAGGTCGAAGTCGAGGTCGTTCGCAGGCGGGCGTTCGGTGATGGGGTGCAGGTCGACGAGGGTCGGCTCGTCGTCGACGAGCTCGAGCTGGTCGCCAAGGTGCTCCGCTACCGACTCACCGGGGCGCACGGGGCGCCACAGCTCGAGGTGGTCCCGGGTGTCGATGACCTTCACGGTCGCGGCCGTGAGAATCACCACGCGGTTCCCGGCCGGCGCGCCATCGAGGAACGCGTCGAGCGCCTCGGCGAGCTCCGCTCTCACAGCCCACCCCCAGCGAGGAGGTGGAAGCCGGGGCGGCTCGGCACCCGTCGGGCGGCCGGCGGGCGCAGGGAGGGGGCAGCGGGGGCCTCGGGGGCCTCCTCGCCGGTCGTCTCGATCACCTCTACCCGGCGACGGACCAGGTAGATCTCCTCGTGGATGGTGGTTTTGGTCATCGGTCGAATTTCCGCAGTGCGGACCTTTCAACCCC
>DATIDO010000721.1:0-4638 GCA_035456245.1 Polyangiaceae bacterium | reverse complement strand
CACGCCGGAGGCTCGACGGAGTGCAGCTCGACCCGAATCAGCCACTCCGTCGAGCCTCCGGCGTGGGGGTTCCGCAGCAGAGCTCGGATCCAGGGGCCCGTTTGGGGCTGTTCGGCGTCCGCCTCGGCCCAGCCCGTTCGGAGTGGTCGCACTTCATCCGACAGTGGTTCGAGTGATTCGAGGCGGAATTGTAGCTCGGGAGGCGCCCCCTGTGGGCCGCCCCCACCAGCGCGTTCGAGCAGCGCCGAGAGCAGCGTGCGGTGACGAATGGTATCCGACGCGATCAGGCGAGCATCGTTCGTCAGCAGTTCGGGAGATGGCTCACGAGCTGCCTGGACCGCGATCAGGAACGCCCGCACGGTGTGGAGCGTCCGCTCGCGATCGGCGGGCAAGGTGAGGGGAGTGTTGGGCGCTTCGCTGGCTCCGCTGTGCTCGGTGCCAGCGAGAGCAGCCCTGCTCGATTGCGCCGCCCCGCTCGATTGCACCGCCCCGCTCGACTGCTCGATTGGAGCCGGAGCATCGACGGCCAGCTCGGCTCGAACGGGCGGCTGCAGTCGCGTCTCGAAGTGAACGGGCTGGGGTGCGCAGCCAGCAAGCGGCAGTCCCGCGAACACCAGCCCCGCGAACACCAGGCCGGCCGCCGCGGCGTGGCGGCTTCGCGACCTACGCAGCTCCGACCTACGCAGCTCCGACCTACGCAGCTCCGTGCGGCGTCCCACTCAGCCGAGCGCCTCGAACGTCGGAGCCTGTGCCCGATCGGCCGTCAGGATCGTGTCGTCGGGGATCGACTCCCAACCGCTCGGCAGCGACGCGACGCCGCCGATGAGTGTGGTGAAGTGACTCAGCCCGAGTGAAGCCGGGGCCGTCGAATCGGTCTTCACCATCTGGGACAGCTCATTGCCGCCCTGGAACACGCGCACGCCGACGGGACCGCGGCGGTGGGCCACCAACACGTTTTCGCCCGTGTTGACCCACATCGTGCCGACGAAGCGCTCGACTCCATGCGCCTCGGTGAAACCATCGAGCTTGGTGAAGGCGCGCCGCAAGGCGTCGCGCATCGCGCCCGGGGAGAGCGTTCCCGAAACCGGCAGCGCGGGGCGTGCCCAGGTGCGCTCCAACTCCGGCAACGGCAACTCGGCGAGGAACAGCGAGCAAGCCAGCTCGGTGAAGGTGTCGCCCTTCAAGTGGCTGCGCAGGAACTGAGGCAGCGAAGAGGTGAGCGATTCGCGCAGCACACCCAGGTGCGGCGCAGCACCTTCGCATGCGAAGAGCATGTGGCCGAAGCGCAGCGGCGGCGTCGTCTCGGTGCGCAGCGCACCCGAGCGCGCGTGGCAAATGTGAGCGAGCAGTGAGTGGCAGCGCAGCTCGTTGAGCTCGTCGGCCAAGTAGAAGGGGCTACGGCTCTCCGCGGGACGGCGGCGCAGCAGCACCTCGTCCGTGCGAAAGAAGCCGACTCCCCAGGCCAGTCCCTGGTTGGCCTGCCCAGGTAGCGCGCTCTGCACGAGCAGTTCGCGGTGGGCTGCAGGCAGGAGCTGTCCGACGTCCGACCGATTTCCGATGAAAGCGAAAGTGAGCGCCATCGTTGCCTTTGTTCAGTGTACCACGAGGCTGGTGGAAAGACCGCGCTTGCTGGCTTCCGTCAACGTTGCAAGGTTGCAAGGAAGTAGGACGTCCTGCCACACTCGCTCATGGTCATGGGGAAAGGGGTCAGGGGCAGGGGTGCCCGAGGTGTGCGCCGTGCGGTGCGCTGGCTTGGTCTACTCGCGGGATTGAGTGGTGCTCTCGGTTGCAGCGCCGTGTATCCCGAGATGAAGACCCCCGTGCGCAGTCCGGCGCCGGATGCCGCGCTCGATCCACCGCCGCCCACGGACTACTACTTCATCACCTTCCTCGGGGCGCACGTGCCGCCCAAGACCACCGACGGTCGCAACTGGGTGCCCAACCCGTTCGCGCGCCTACTGGTCGACGAAAAAGAAGTGCTGGTGACCCCCACCGAGTCGGCCAACAGCCGCCCGACTTGGAAGGACCAGCCTCGCGCCAACTATCGTATCGGTGACGAGCAGACGGTCATGGTGGAGGTCTGGGACGACATCCCGATCGCCGATCGCCCGATCTGTATTGCCCGCGTGGTGGATCTGCGCCGCATCTCGGAGGGCGGTTCCAATCAGATCGACTGCAACAGCGGCGCGCGCGTGTGGCTCGAGGTAAAGCCCGCCCGCGCCGTATTGGGCGTCGGATTCCACTACGAAATCGGTGGTTCGTCGGACGTGAAAGTGACCCGGGTGACGCCCCACTCACCGGCCGAGCGTGCCGGTCTCCTGGGCGGGATGCGCATCGTGGCCATCCAAAGCAAGCCGGTCACCTCGCTCGACGCGCTCGAGATTCGCAGCCTGGTGAACTCCAACGTGCGCACGGGGCTCGAGCTGGACATCATCGAGATGTCGGGGCGTCAGCGCCACGTGAGCCTGCGCGAGGGGCCGATCTATCCGCTCGCCGGCGACGAGCTGACGCTACCCGAATGAGTCTTCGAACGTGTCCCGCCGCGCTTTTCGAGCCGGCGGGGCAGGCTTGCCCGTCCGACCATTCGCGGTATCGATCCGGGAGATGATCGAAACGACCAGCGTCCTCACGCCCGAGTGGCCCATCCTGCGCATCACCGGACCGGACGCCGCCACCTGGCTCAATGGCATCGTGACCTGCGACGTGACGCGGGTGGTGCCCGAGCGAGGCGAGTGGGGCCTCTTGCTCACCAAGACGGGCAAGATCGCCGCCGAGCTGCTCGTCCTGGGACGCTCCGACGATCTGTGGGTGTGCGTGTGCGGTGGCGACGCGGCGCGGGTCCGGGAGACACTCGACCACTACCTGGTGATGGAGGACGCCGAGCTCAGGGACGCGCCGGAGCTCGGCGCGCTGGTGCTGATCGGTCCGCAGGCGGCTGCTCGAGGCCATGCCGTCTCGCAGGGGCCGAAAGAGCCCGACTCGACCGAGGTGTTCTCGGCGCTGCCATGGGCCGAGGGTCTGGCCGTGGCGCGGATCCTCCCGAAGGCGAGCCTCGCGACCGGCCGGGAGCAGCTCGTCGCCGCTGGTGCCAGCCCGCTCGACGGGTTCCCTGCCGAATTGCGCTTCGCGCTCGGCTTGCCCAGCTACGGCGTGGACTACGGAGAGAAGGACAATCCCCACGAGGCGGCACTCGAACGGCGCGCCGTGAGCTGGAGCAAGGGCTGCTACCTGGGCCAAGAGGTCGTGTGCATGCAGGACATGCGCGGCAAGGTGAAGCGCCGGTTGGTGCGCCTCGACCTCCTCGATCTCGTCGACGGCGCAGACGGTGCGGGCGCGAGTGATTCGAGCGGCGCCGAGCCGAGCGGTTGGGAGCAAGGCTCGGCCGTGCTCGGTCCTGCCGGTGAGAGCGCCGGCGAGCTCCGCAGCGTGGCGCCGTCGAGCGCGCTGGCCATGCTGGGGGCCCCCTGGTTCGAGCCGGGGACCCAGGTGACGGTGTCGGGGCGGACGGCGCGTGTCGCCTCGCTCACGGCCGAGCGGGCCGCCGAGTAGTCCCGAGGCGCACCGACTCCGACCCGGTGCCCCGCCCGCTCGCACGCGAAGGGCCGTGCCTTGGGCTGGAACCCCTGGTAATCTGCTCAGATGGCGGACGGTAAACTGGGCGGTTCGGAAACGGGTTCGGTTGCGACTGGCACTGTGCGGCGGACGGCGTCGGGCCTGCTGGTGGCCGACGACGCGCTCGGTTTGATCGGGGGCACGCCGCTCGTGAAGCTCGGGCGCCTCAGCCCACCCCAGGGCGGCACCGTTTGGGCCAAGTGCGAATTCAAGAATCCAGGCGGTAGCGTCAAGGATCGCCCGGCCCTCGCCATGATCTTGGCGGCCGAGCGCGAAGGGCGCCTGGCACCAGGCAGCACCATCGTCGAGGCGACCAGCGGCAACACCGGCATCAGCCTGGCCATGATTGCCGGTCTGCGCGGTCATCGCTGTGTGCTCGTCATGCCGGAGGACATGAGCATGGAGCGCCGTTACATCCTGCGAGCGTACGGCGCCGACATCGAACTGACACCCGCCGCGCGCGGTATGGCCGGTGCGGTGGAGCGGGCGCGGGCGATCCTCGCCGACACGCCAGGCGCGTTCATGCCCAGCCAGTTCGAGAATCCGGCCAACCCCGATAGCCACTCCCAGGGGACGGCGCTCGAGATCATCGAGCAGCTGGACGGCCAGGTGGCGGCGTTCGTTGCGGGCGTGGGCACGGGCGGGACGCTCACCGGCGTCGGTCGCGTGCTGAAGCAGAAGATCTCGCGTGAGGTGCGCGTGGTGGCCGTCGAACCGCAGGCGAGCGCGGTGCTGAGCGGTGGCCGCCCGGGTTTGCACGGTATTCAGGGCCTGGGCGCCGGTTTCGTGCCTGCCATCGTCGATCGCTCCGTGATCGATCAGGTGCTCCAGGTCTCGGACGTCGCCGCCGAGAAGGGCGCGCGTCAGCTGGCGCACACCTCCGGGCTCTTGGTGGGGCCTTCGTCGGGCGCCAACGTGCACGCCGCGATCGAGGTCGCCTCGAAGCTGCCGCCCGGCTCGAACGTCGTGACCGTGCTCTGCGATTCGGGCGAGCGCTATCTGTTTTGACCGGTTCGACGCGGCCCC
>DATIDO010000720.1:0-11427 GCA_035456245.1 Polyangiaceae bacterium | reverse complement strand
GCCGCTCACCCGCAGCTCGGTGACGCTGCGCTGCGACCACAGCTTCGGGAAGTAGTCGTGCACCTCCGGGCGCGCCAAGGCCATGACCATCAACGGCTGCTCGGACAGGTTGCGCAGCACCGAGTCGATGAACTTGACCGTCGGTAGATCGCCCCAATGGAAGTCGTCGAGCACGAGCAGTACGGCCTGCTGGCCACACTCGGCGCGCAACCAGTCCTCGAATGCGCGCAAGATCTGGTCACCGCGCAAGACCGAGTCGCGGCGCGCCGCCGCCAACTGCGCGCTGTCCTGATCCTGCACGCGGGTCCCGATCAGTTCACCCAGGAACTCCGCCACGCGCGGCAATTCCTCGGCGGGCATCACGCGCTCCAGCCGGCGCAACAGCTTCTGCTTGCGCGCCGGCTCTGCCTCCGACTCGCGGATCTGGCAGGCGCGCTGCACCACCTCGATCAGCATCGAAAACGGCGAACCAGCCGACATCGGATCGGCGCCACCGCGCAGAATCTCGACCGGGCGTGGCCATCGTCGTGCCTTGCGTGACACCTCGTAGGCCAAGCGCGACTTGCCGATGCCCGGCGGTCCGGTGATCAGCACGGCGCTGGCCATGCCCTCTTCGACGCACTCCGTCAGCGTGGCCTCGAGCATGCTGAGCTCGCGCTTGCGGCCGACGCAGCGGGTCTTGCGGCCCAGCACGGTGCGCGCCGGCTCGTAGGTCTCGCGCAGCGACGTGAGGACGAAACCCCGATCCACTCGGCGCACGTCGAAGCGCGAGTCGAGCAACGTGGCGGTGTTTTCGTCGAGCCAGATGGTCGAGCCGCGCGCCGAATCCTCGTCGGCACGAACCAAGAGCGAGACGAGGGCCGCGTCGAACGCGCGCCCCGAAGGCGACGGTCCGTCGATTTGCGCGAGGCCCGTGGTGACTGCCATGCGTGGGCTGCGGGTCGCCTTCTGAACGGCCAGGGCGCAGCGGGCCGCGCGCGTGGCGTGATCGGTCGCGGTTCCAGGCCCAGAAGCCACGAGCACGATGGTCCCGTCCAGGCCTCTCTGGGCGCGCAGGCCATGCGGAGAGGCCGCCTGGCTCGCGCGCTGGAAGGTCCCTGGCGGATCATCCGAGAGCACGATCATGGCCGAGATTTGCTGCTCTCCCGAGCCGCGCGAGGCCGGCGCCGAGCCCTGGTTGGAGATCGAGGCGTCGACCAGACCCTGGAACGAGCCGAGCAGCGAGGCAAGTTCCTCCGCGTCTTCGGGACGCTGGCGCGGATCCTTGTCCATGCAGGCCAGCACCACCTCGTCGAGCTCGGGAGGGATGCCGGCGTTGAAGGCAGACGGACGCTCGGGCGTGTCCCGCACGATGCGCGCGAGCACCTCGGCCACGGTCGGAGCGGCGAACGCCCTCTGGCCCGTCAGCAGCTCGTACAGCACGCAGCCGAGCGCGAACACGTCGGTCTCCGGCGTGACGTCCTGACCTTCGACCTGCTCGGGCGCCATGTAACCAGGCGTGCCCAGCTTGGCGCCGCGTTCGGTGACCGGTTGGCTGTCCGAAGTGAGGCGCGCGATGCCGAAATCCAAGACCCGGACGTTCTCGGGATTCTGGTTGACCAGGAAGAGATTGCCCGGGTTCAGATCGCGGTGAACCAGGCCCATTTTATGGGCCGATGCCACCGCCTCGGCCACGCGCCGCACCAGCTCCACGGCCGTCTGCACGCCGATGCGGCGCAGCCGCGTGTAGGCCGCCAGATCGATGCCATCGAGCCACTCCATGGCCAGGTAGGCCAGGCCCGAAGAGGTGAAGCCGGAGGCGACGTAGGCCGGAATACCCGGGTGATGGAGCGAGGCAAGACGCGACGCCTCGCGCTCGAAGCGCTCTAGCGAGGCCACGCCGCGCCGCAGCGTCTTCACCGCCACCAGCTTCCCGTCCAGCAGATCCTCGGCTCGATAGATCGAGCCCATGCCGCCGACCTGAGCAAGCACCTGGATCTGGAAGCGCCCGGCGACCAACTCGCCTACCTGCAGCTCCTCACCGGCCGCCTCGACGAGAGGCAACTCGTGGCGCGGCGCCACGACGGCCTCGACCACCACTGCCGCCCGATCCCGGACGCCTTCGGCAGCCTCGCGCCCTTCGGACACGAGCGTGCGGAGGCGAGGATCGGTCGTCATTTCGCGCTAGTAAGGGAAGGCATTCACCCCACGCCCGGCTGGAACCGGTGCAAGGTGACCTACGTTCTGACTATAGCGAAACTGCCCCCCCATTGCTGACAAATATCGGCGCAACGGCCGAACGGTGGCCGAAGGCGCCTCGGGGGTTTGCCGGAGCCCGGCGGATTACTGACCGAGAACCTGGGCGAGCTCGCCCTTCTCGTACAGTTCCGTCACGATGTCGCAGCCTCCGACGAGCTGACCGCCCACGTAGAGCTGGGGGAAGGTCGGCCAGTTCGAGTACTCCTTGAGACCCTGGCGAACCTCGGCGTCGGCGAGCACGTTGTGGGTGTCGAACTCCACGCCGCTCTCCTTCAGGATGCCCACGACGCGAGCGGAAAAGCCGCACTGCGGGAACATCTTGTTGCCCTTCATGAAGAGCACGATGCGGCTCGAGTTGACCAATCCCTCGATCTTGCTGCGAAGCTCTGCGTCCATCAGTCGTTTCCTAGTTCGGCCCAGCCCTGGGGCGTGTACGTCTTCAGTGTGAGCGCGTGAATGGGTCCGCGCAGCTCTTCGGCCAGCACGTTGTACACCAAACGATGCCGGGCGAGCGGCGCCAGGCCGCTGAACACCTCCGACACGATGACCGCCTGGTAGTGGTCCTGCGTTCCCGTCAGGTCTTCCAGCTGGATCTGGGCGTCGGGCAAGGCCGCCCGGATCAGTTGCTCCAACCGCTCGGGCTCGATCACGGCGCACTTCTGACGCAGGGCCCGGGGGCTGTCAATGTCGGCCACCACCGGGGATGGCCACCCCCTCGCCCGCCTCCAGCTGCTCCCGAGCCAACCGCGACAGCAGCGCAACCAGGCCAGGGGCGACGTCGAGTGTCGGTACGCGAGCCCAAGACAGCCCCAGCTCGTCCGCCTTCTGGCGCGCCTCGACATCCAAGTCGAAGAGAGTCTCGATGTGCTCGGCGAGGAACCCGACGGGCGCCACGACGACCTCCCGGAAGCCTTCGGCAGCCACGGCCGCCAGTGTCTCCGCCAGGCCGGGGCCGAGCCACTCTTCGTCGCTCGCCCCCTGACTCTGGTAGGCGACCCGGCAGGGCCGCCCGAGCGCCGCCTCGATCGAGCGGGCCCCCGCTTCGAACTGATCGGCGTACGGGTCGCCGCGGCGAACCACGGACAGCGGCAAGCTGTGGGCCGTCAGGATCAGCGCCCGGTGCGCGCGGCCCTCGGGCGGATCGAAGGGCGCGATCTGGTCGGCCCAGGCACGGACCAGCTCAGGCTCGAGTCCCCAGGGACCCACGCACACGAGCTGGGGCGGCGTCGGGAGGCCTTGGAGCGAACGCCGCGCGGCCGCCTCGTAGACGTGGACGCTGTAGGGCGCGAGCGCCACCAGCGCGACGCGATCGGTGGGCTGCGCCGAGGCCAACACTCGTTCGACACGCGGCTCCCAGAGGCGCATGGCCACTCGGGTGGTGAGGCCACTGTGGGCCTCGATGGCTCGCGCCAGTTCATGGGTCAGCCGCAAGAGCGGCGAGCCCCCCACCACCTCGTAGCGGTGGCGCAGCTCTTCGAGCAGCCCGGCGGGCGCCGGGCGGCCCCGACGGATCTCGCTCACGAAAGCGGGCAGCTGGTCGAGCGACTCGACGGTGCCGTGGGCAACCAAGAGGATCGACGAGGTCACGGGCGCCGAGTCTGGCCGAAACCGGGCGGCTTGTCGCCGGCCCAGCCCAGGCTGGCTATTTGGGCGTGGTCGTTTAGTTTTCCGGGACGCGCGTCGTAGACTCGACGACACCGCCGAATGCGCTTTCGGACCAGTCCAGCCGACCTTTTGCTCAAGCTCCCGCGCCTAGCCGGCCCGGCCGAGCAAGAAGCCAGCTTCCGCCAAGCGCTCACGGCCTTGGCCCAGGCCGCATCTGCCATGGGACCGCCGCCCCTCGACGGCGTCGATCCGGAGGCGTTGGCAGCTGCGGTGGGCGTGGCGTTCGAAGCGGGCTTCGCCGAGCGCGTGGATTTCTTGGAGAGTGGCGCGGCTGCGGTGGGCCTCTACGAGCTCTCGGCCGCGCTCGGCCCCGGACCACTCAAGCGCGAGCTGCGTCGCCGCGTTTTCTCGCGGCTCTACGAAGGCGATGCCACCGCCTTCGTGCCCGTCGCCACGCGCATCGCGCTGGGCTCGGCCACGCTTTTGGAGACGCCCACGCTGCGCGCCCGCGTCGGCCTGTGCCTCGATCTGCCAATCGGCACCCAGATCAACGTCGCTCCCCTCGCCCTCTGCCTCGCCACGCGCGCGGCGACCCACGGCGCCTGGATCGCGACGCCTTCGGTCGGAGCCCTCCACTCGCGCCGCATGGCGGCCCAGCTGCTCGAGCACGCCGCGCGCGAGGCCGTATTCCGCTACCAACTGGGCGATCCCCAGCCCCGCAATCTGTTGCTCGAGGTCGACTGCCAGATTGCCTTGGAGCGCCTGCTGCGCGATCGCGAGCCCTTGGTTTGGCGGCACGCCGCCGTCGCGCGCGGCCTGCTCGCTGCCATTCATGCCGAGACGCGCGAGCGCATCGAGCAGGCTCTCGATCCGACGCTCGGCATCACCGAGTGGCGCCGCGGCGGCGTCAGCCTCGTCGCCTCGTCGCTCCTGGGGGACGAAGAGGCGCTCCGCTCGGTCCACTCGATCATTTCCGGTCCGATCGGCGAGCGCGATCCGGGCATCTTGGCCACGCTCGTGCTCGGCTTGCCGCGCGTGGTCGAGCTGGAGCCCGACCATGCCGAGGCGATCCTCGCGCGGCTGGCAGCCACGCGCCGGGCGGACGTGGCCATCGCCGCGGCCGAGCTGCTGTCGCAGCTGAAGGACGACTCGTTCGCCGCCCCTTCCCGGGCCGTGCTGCGTGATGCGCTCTCCGAGGCCACGCGCAAGCAAAGCCTGACCGAACGCGCGCAGGCGACCGGCGCACTCAAACTACTGGGCGGCCAAGCGCTCGACGAAGGCGAGCTGTCGGCCCGCGTGCGTGCGGCGCTCGCCGATTTCGAACAGCGCAGCGCTCGCGTGGCCTACGACGCGGCGGTGGCCGCGCTCGACGAGGCCCACCAGCTCGCCGACTTCGTGGAGGCCAACGACGCGCGGGACGAAATCTCACTCGGCTCGGCCATGGCCGCGCTGCTCGAGATCGACAGCGGCGCCATCGAGCGCCCCGTCCTCGGCAACCTGCTCTTGCTCGGCCGCCGCCCCGGCGAGCCCGATAGTCTAGTGGGACCGCTGGAGCGCCTCAAGAGCCGCGTCACCCGCTGGATCCTCGACGGCGTGGCCCACGCCGGCCACGTGAAGTGGTCCCGCGACGGCGCGCTGGCCGATCAGCGAAGGCTCCGGGTCTTGCTCCATTTGCTCGACGCCGAGGCGGCTGCCGATCCTGCCGGCAGCTCCGAGCACGGCCTCGAACGCGCCATCGAGGTGCTGCTCGAACGCATCGAAGAGGGCCCCGACATGGTGGTGCACCGCGTGCTCTGCGCCGCCTTGGCCCGCGCCTTCGACGCTTCCGTCCGCCAGCACGTGCACCAGATCGGAGATCTGCTGCTGGTGGTTTTTGCCACGCTCAAGGACCACTTCTCGATCGTCAACATCGCCGAGGCTTCCACGGCGCCCGAGGTGGCGGCACCGCTCGGCGCGCTCGGCGCCTTCTTGAGCCCGGATCTGCAGGACAGCGGCGCCGAGAGCTCCAACTCGACCACGGGCATGCTGCACGATCCCGCGGAGGTGGAGAGCGAGGGCATGGCCGAGGCGCTGCGCCAGGTCGGGCGGGTGTTGGCCATCAGCCAGGAGCTGAGCTCGGGCGGCGGTTACCACGCGGAGGCGCTGCGCCGGGTCGTCTTCCGCTTGGGGCGCGCGCTCGAGCTACTGGCCGTGGCGCGCAGTCAAACCGAGCTGGTCGAGCCGCGCGAGTCGGGTGTCGCGGTACTCGACGAACTCTCGTTGGCGGTCGAAGACCTGGCCTCGATGATCCGCTTCGCCGAGGATCGGGTGCTCCGAGGTTCACAGCGCAACGGCAGCGGCAGCTTCGACTCGCCAGCGCTCGGCGATTTGGTCGAGCGCGCCATCTCTGCGGGCGAGCCCGTCTCCGCCGACGAGGCAGTACGCGCCATCGACGAGATGGTGCGCCCACTCCCCGAAGGCCTCGGCCACGTCGTGGCTCAAATCGCCTTCCGCATTCACCAGCTCCCGCTGGAGGCACACAGCGAGCGGGCTCCGCGCTCCGCCGCCCAGCGGCGCGCGCCGCTGCCCGACTGGCTGCTGCCCCGCCGCTCGATTGGCTCGTTCCACGTGCTCCGACCACTCGGTACCGGTGGAGTGAGCTCGGTCTTTTTGGCGAGGCGGATCGAGGAGCGCAACAACCAGCAGGCCGAGACCTTCGCCCTGAAGGTCCCCGAATACGATCCGTCGACCGCGCGGAGCATGACGGAGAAGGAGTTCTTCCAGATGTTCCGCGAGGAGGCCGGCGCGCTACTGTCGCTGCCTCAGCAGGACAACCTGGCGCGCTTCGTCACCTTCGATCTGGCCGCTCGCCCCAAGCCCATTCTGGTGATGGAGCTGATCCGTGGAACCCCACTGGACCGGTTGATCCGCTCGCACTCGCTCACCATGCCTCGGGTGATCGCCTACTTGGACGGCATTTTGGCCGCGCTCGAGGCCATGCATCACGTCGGCGTCGGTCACCTGGACGTGAAGCCGTCCAACGTGATCCTGCGCGGCGGAACCACCCCGGTCTTGGTGGACTTCGGCCTGAGTGGGCGTAAGTTGCGCCCGGGCTGCGGCACCATCGAGTACACCGCACCCGAGGTTCTCGGCGTGGTCCTTCCGGGCTACGAGGCGCTTCCACCCGCGGCCGACGTCTACTCGTTCGGCTGCCTGATGTACGAAATGCTGACTGGTCAGTTGCTGTTCGACGCTGCAGACGAATTGTCCCTCGTCTCCAAGCACGTCTCCCACGATGGTTGGGTTGCCGAGCTGGAGGCGCTGCGCGCCGTCCCGGGCCTCGATCCAGCCGCGCGGCTGATTGGGGCGTGCCTCCGTCACGATCCCCGCAACCGACCCAGCGCTACCGATCTCCGTCACGAAGTGACTCGCGCCCTGGTGGGTGCCGCCGGCCTGAACTGGCCGGTCCGTGCTGCGTCGCGCGCGTCGAGCGGCTGATGAGCGACTCTTCCGTGCCCACCACTGCCATCCACACCCCTGCCGTGCCCACCACCGCCCGCACACGCAGCCGTTGCCACCTCGTGCTCGCCCTACTGCTCGCCGCGCTCGGCTCGAGTGGCTGTGGCCGCAAGGAGCAGTCCAAGGTGGAGCTGCAGATCGGGCGGGAGGACTTCGAGTTCGTTCCCCGCACGGCCTTTGCCGAGTACTGGGAGCTGCCGGGCTTGGGCGACCAACTGCGCATCACGCTCGCCTCCTACGAGACGAGCTGCGAGAACCTGCGGTCCCCCGAGCAAGGTGAGGCCCTGGTCGTGCTGACCCTGCGCTCCCCGGTCGGCAAGCCCTTGGCCCTCGGCGACTACCCGATGGCCACCCTGGCGGCTACGCCGGCCACCATCGAGCAGCCCGACGTGCTGGCCTTCGTACGCCTCGCCCGAGAGGGCCGCCTGCTCGATCCTGGCGGCGGTCTGCAGCTCCAGCGCCTCGAGCGGCAGGTGCACGGACTGGTCGAGGCGAGCTTTGCCTTCTCCCATGCGCCAGACGCTGGGGGTCCCGACGCCGTGCCCCCCGAGGGGAGCAGTTCCGACTCGGCTTCAGCCGACGCCGCCCCTCCCCAGCCCACCGGGACCCTGCGCGGGCTCGCCCACGTTCGCCTGTGCCGTGTGTCGCTCGATGGGGCGCGCAAAGCCAGCGACCCCGGGGTGCAGCGCAAGTGACCGGCGGGCGAATCGCTTGACAGCAGCGGCCCGGAAAGGGACGACCCGCCCCACCATGTTTTCGACGCTTCGCAGCCATCGCCTCCGCGCCTGCCTCTGGGGCCTGCCGCTCGCGTTCGCCTGCAACAGCAGCAGTGATGGCGACGAGGGGACCTCCACGGATCCGACGCTCGAGTTCCTGGGAGCTTCGTCGGGAGCAGCCGACGTCGAGGCCGACGCGTCGTCCATCCAGCTCGGCTGCGATGGAAAGCTGAGCGTTCATGTCGGCCCGCGCGATTCGGTCGGCGAGTTCGTCAACTACCGTATCCGTCCGCCGAAATACTGCGGTGAAACCGATCCTTGCGGCTACCTGCGCGTGGCTGCGCTGGACGCAGACGGCCAGGAGCTGGTCCATGCCGACGGCTCGAGCGTCGACGTGCTGCTCCAGTTCGCTACCGACTACGCCGACACCGCGACCCAGCTTCGCGTCGAACTGATCTCGTCCTACACCTTCGAACCCGTCGAGGTCGACGACAAGCCGCTCCGCACCACCTGGGACCTGGCCATCACGGCAGCCGAAGATTGCTCGGCAGGCCTGGGCGGCGGAGGAGCCGGAGGCGCAGGCGGCGACGGCAACCTCGGCGGGGGCGGCTCGGGCCCCTGAACCAAAAAGCGGCAGCAGACCGGGCGGAGGGGGGGATCGCCACGGCCTGCTGCCGCGCCCCTTCTAGCAAGAACCCGGCCAACTGGCCGACAGTGCCAATCTGCTGGTCTACTCGCTGGTTTGCTGGTCGAACGCCCCGAATCTTCTTTCAATTTTGCAGGGATGACACCCAAGGACGCAACGCCCCGCCCCACAGCGCATCGACGGTACGCCCCCTCACCAGTCCTGCTGGTGAGTCCGGGCTTCGCGTTTCTTGCGCTGCTCCCGTGGCTGACCCGCGCATTCGGTACGGGGGTCGATCCTACCGCGCTTCCGGCGAGCGGCGATGCCGGCTGGGTGGCGACTCTCGTCATGGGCGCGGCCTGCGCAGCTGCCGTGGCGAGCGGCTATCCACGCCGACTGCCAGCCCAGCTGGTCCGCAGTGAAAGCGGCTGGATGGTTCGCCCCACGCACGCCACCTCCGAGCTTCCCCGCGCCAGCCGACTCGAATTGATCGCCACGCCCCCTTTCCTGCACGGTCGCTGCGGCGGATTCGCCACCTATGCGGTGGACGAGCGGGGTGGCCGCTGGCTCGTCGATCACTCCAACCACCCTGCCGCCCTGATCGGGCGTGCTCGACTCCACGCCGGACTGCCCGTCGACGTCCGATGGGGGCCGTCGGACGGGCGCACCTTGGCTTCTCGCCCGTTCGTCGTGACCGGCTACCCCTGGCTCGGGCGCGAACGGATCCGCGGCGTGCAGGCTCTGCTGTGCCTCACCCTGGCCGTCGCCTGGTGTCTGGTGCTCGGTGGGTCGGTCTCCCCGGTGGGGACGATCAGCGTGGCCCTGGCGATTGGTTCTTGGGTCGTCATGGCCACCGTCGCCGTGATGACGAGCCTCGATCAGGTCCGCATCGACGCCGGCGAGCGCCTCCGTGTCGAGAGGCGTCGGCTCGGCTTCTGGCGACGCGAACAGGAGTTCGAGTGGTCGGCGTTGCGAGAGCTTTCGATCGCCGCGACCGAGCGAGGGCAAACGTTCTTCGTCGTGGTGAGCCGCGGCCCGTCGGCGGGGGGCGAAGCTGCCGAAACCACCTGGGCCTGGCCAATCGAGCCAACCGCACTCGGCGCCGTACTCGTCCACTCGCCAGCCGGTTCGCTGCTGGGCTGACGTGAGCTGACGCGCCGCTAGCTGACACGCCGCGTGCTCACGCGCGCACCTGTCGCGGAGCACCCCCCTCAGCGCTCGGCGTCCTTGATCACCAGGAGCGTCCCGGCACAGATCAGTCGCCTCACCATGGGCACTCCATTGGGCGGCACCACCGTCACCTCGACCGGCGAGCCGTCGACGCAGCTCCAGTCGCCCGCGTACGGAGTCTCGCCCAGGCGCACCCCGTTGACGTAGACCAGCGAACGCGCCGGCCCGAGCTTCACCCATAGAGTCCTCTGAACGGCAACGGGCTCCGGCGCCCCCGGGGGCGGCCCCCCTGCGTCTGCAGCCGGCTCGTCTCCCGGGGCCCCATCACTGCCGGCATGGGTGCCGCCACCACGAACACGAGGTTGCGCCCCCGCGCGCGCCGCAGCTCGCGCCTCGAGGAGCTCCCTCGTCACCCAAGCGACGCGCAGCACGAGCACGAAAAAGCCGAAAGCTGCCAGGACACGGAGCAGCGCAGCCAGCCGGCGCCAAGTGAGCCCGCTCATCCCACCACCCTCGACACCTCGGCCAGGCTCGTCGTGCCATCGGTCGCGCGCTCCAGCGCCGTCCGCAGCAGGGGAACCATCCCTTCGGCCACCGCCAGGCTGGCAATCTCTGCCGTCGACTTCCGAGCGTGCACGGCCTCGCGCAGCCGCTCGCTCATCACCAGCAGCTCGCCGACCGGCAGACGGCCCGTGTAGCCCTGTCCTTCACACACCTCGCAGCCGACTGCCTCGTAGTACGTCCCCTCGCGCAGCTGGGCCCCCAGGGCCTCCAGGCGCGCGCGCACGAGCGGATCGGGCTCTCTCGCTTCTCGACAGTGCGAGCACAGGACCCGAACCAGGCGCTGCGAAAGACAGCCCAGAGTCGCCGAGGCCACCGTGAACGGCTCGACTCCCATGTCGATCATGCGCGCGAAGGTCCCCGCGGCCGATTCGACGTGAATGGTGGTGAGGATCAAATGGCCGGTGAGGCCGGCTTGCATGGCAATCTCGGCCGTCTCGCGATCGCGGATCTCACCGACCATGAGCACGTTGGGATCCTGGCGCAGCACGCTGCGCAAGGTCTGCGCGAAGCTCATGCCCATGTGGGTGTTGATCTGCGTCTGGGTGGCGAACGGCAGCTGGAGCTCGATGGGATCTTCGAGCGTGACCAAGCTGGTGACCTGCCCCCGCGTGGCCACGATGTGACCGAGCGAGGCGTAGAGCGAGGTCGTCTTGCCCGAGCCCACGGGCCCCGACACGAACAACAGGCCCTGGGGGCGCGCCAACAGATCGCGCAGCTTCTGCTCGACGCCGGCGTCCAGACCGAGGCTCTCCAGCGTCGGCACCTGCGAGGTCCCGCGCACCAACCGCAACACCAAGCGCTCGCCGAAATCCGCAGGCAACGAGGAGACTCGCGCCTCGAGCTGCAAGTCGCCGACCCGATGCCGAACGCGGCCGTCCTGCGGACGACGGGCATACGTGTCCATGCGCGCCAGCACCTTCACCCGCAGAGCGAGGCGGGGACCGATTGCGCTCGGCAGTCGAACGACCTCGTGGAGCGCCCCGTGCACGCGATAGGTGACCACCAGATCGG